>JAKQGS010000164.1 GCA_029556045.1 Pseudomonadota bacterium
GGCTTCGAACCAGGTGGTCGGAGGTTCGAGTCCTTCCGGGTGCGCCATTCTTCTGCGCAGCAGAAGAATCCTCTCATGCTAATGCTCATGCCCACTCCCATGCTAATGCTAATGCTCATGCCCACTCCCATGCTAATGCTCATGCCCACTCCCATGCTCATGCTCATGCTCATGCCAATTCCCAGCCCGAATCTACAAATCTCTCGCGCAAACCTTCGAATTGTCCCCTTCAATAAATTGGTGTAGCTTAGCCAGCAGAAAATTTTATCAATTTTTAGAGGAATAATTATGAAATCCAGTATTTCATTTCTTTGGTTGTGCCTATGTGGATGGTCCTCCCAAGCCATGGGTGTTGAAACCGTAAAATGGCGGGTTTCCATCGATGTCAGCGCGATGAGCGAGAGGACTGGCACCAGCTCCGGGGAATGCCATATTTCACAGAACTTGAGTTGGGAAGACCGCAAGTCATTATGGCGGTGTCAATTTCCGGGAAAAGCCGAAGAGACAATCCTCATGACAGAAGCGGATACCGTCGGTTACAACTACGACACCCGCCGCGCCTATACCGAGCACTGGATCGACGGCAGCACGGCGCTGGGTCAATTATTATTCAGTGGATTCGGATTGTCGGATGTTTCCGAATGGAATTCCCTCGTGGTGACCTATGACGACGATCAGCCACAATTAGACCCGGCCCCTCTCTACTTTAAAGTTGGCGAAAAGGTTTACAAAATGGCCTGGCAAAGCGCCCGATATGTTGCCGACTGACATAACTGTTCAACCTGCACCGCAGCGTCGAAATCACCCAACAATCTGAAAAAAGACCAGGTTGTTGGGTCTATCGGGTTTTCAAGCCTCAGCTTTTTCATAGAACTTACCGCACAAATCGCAGTGCCCCGCCCAACTACCTGAAAATATTTCAAGTAGTTGGGCGGGCAATTTTTGCCAGGCATTAAATCGTCAAAAATGGAGGAACAAAGCCGATAGGGAAATAAAAGGATTTACCCTATGAAACTTTGGCACCTACTTCTCATCATGCTGCTGAAACCTGATGGCGTATTTGCGGCTCAGGATTTTGCCATGAGGGCTATGACACACGCCAATGCGGCTATGATGGCATCTCCACCACTGCCAACGCCCTTTTCCCAAAAAGAAGGATGGACCCTTTCGGTTCGTCCTGCATACTTTGAAGTTAAACAGGAATTGAATCCCCAGGATCCAAAAGCACTGGACTATAGTGGTTCAGGACTTGCCATCGTCGCACACTTCGATATGACGCCATCCCTCAGCTTATTTGTGCAGGGCTTTGGCAACCAGCTGAGCGGTGAACTTTCCAGCCCAGGCAAAGGGAATAACCCTCTTCTTCCCCTTTGGGCCCGGGATGTGGAAGCTCATAACATGCAGGCGGCAGTAGGGGTTTCTTGGGATATCATCCAAAACTCTGCCCTACTCTGGAACCTCCATGGCGGCCCGGGCATGATCAACACCGATGTCACACAAAACATCGTCAATACAGATCCTGATTCACCGGATGACTACCTCATGAAAATGAAGGCATCCACACCGGGATACATGGTGGGCACCCAAATTGCCATACGACCGTTCAAGTATTTTGCTATCGCGGTATATGCATTAAATTCCGGAGTTCTTGACGAGGATGATCATTGTCAGCCTTATACCGTTGAATTCCGCCAGAGGGGAAGTTTTGGCGGACTATCGTCGCAGGAGTGCCAGGATCCCGGAAAGAGCGATGGCTATGAAGTCTATTACGATCCCACCATCACAGCATACGGCGTGAATCTCGCCATCCCACCTTGGGGTATCAGCTTAAATCTGTACTCAGAAACAGGGGAAGTCCCTTACTTTGATGGCGTCAAAATTAAAATGCTGCAATTCACCCTCTCGATATAGGGGGTATAACCGCAAGACCTTGAGTAATGCCCCACTGAATAAAACAAAGAAAACAGACAGAAGATTTTTGAGATCTGACTGAAAATTTTTAGCGATATCGTCCCGCGAATTAAAAGCCTCTATCATATTGTTTTCTTTCGGCATTCCATCATTCCTCAGATCCATCCCAAACCCTACCGATAACGTTCGCACCCTGGCAAGGTGCAATGACTCCGAAGTAGCAAAAAACCGGGGGGGGGACATGAAGCATCGGACCACATGGGTGAAAATCCAATCAGTACTTTTTGTAATTGCTGCATTCCCGGTTTTCATTGCCTGTTCCAAAGACGATAAAAGTCAGGAGCCCACCGGTGAATTAATCCCCGCAGTGACGGCGACGACGTCCGAAGAAAGCGCGGATCAATCATCCGAAGAAGTACCTCCCGCTCCCGAGCCGGAATCTCTCCCATCAGATCAAACGAAAGAAGATGTGCCTGCCAGCGAGTCAGAACCTGCACCGGCTCCCGCACCGGCTCCTGCACCAGCTCCTACACCGGCTCCTGCACCAGCTCCTACACCGGCTCCTGCACCAGCTCCTACACCGGCTCC
>JAKQGS010000185.1 GCA_029556045.1 Pseudomonadota bacterium
TGAAGGGTTGGGGATTGGGAAGGTGGGGTAGGGTTATTAAAAAAAAGAGGGCTTGATTCTCCTACCAATAAACGGAGAACACCACAAAAACCGAAAGGGTGATGACCTCCTGCACGATTTTCAGCTGCGCCAGAGTCATCAGTCCGTGACCATGTCGGTTGGCGGGGACCTGAAAACAATATTCAAAAAATGCAATGCCCCAGCTGACCAGTATGGCCACCATCAGGGGTTTTTCTTTGAGTCCCTTGAGGTGTCCATACCAGGCAAACGTCATGAAGATATTGGAGATCAACAGTAGAGCAACGACTTTGAACATGAAAAAAAGTCCTGGTTATTTTTTCTTGAAAAACTCTTCAGCTGCTTTCATGTGGGACGACGGCCCGGAGTCTTTCTGCTTGCTGTGCATATCCCAAAGATTGTATTTGGCGGCATCCTTGTCCAACGGCTTTTGCGCGAGGCATTGCACCACCACACGACCGTGCACCAATCCCTCCTGGTAGAAGAGAATGCGCAGCCCTTTGAGGTTGTGCAGCAATTCATTGGGGCCAAAATAGTAATGGCGATAGGCTTCGTCCTTGGCAATAATTTCCTTCATCTCCTCCACCATGAAGGACTCCACCAAAAGGGTTCCCCCCTGCTTGAGGGCGCGGACCATTTCGGAATAGTACCGGGGCACCGCCGGCCGGTAATTCATCATAATGACGGTGTCGTATTCCATCAACCCCATCAGGTACATGTCCAGGTCCGCCTGTTCTGCCGTGAGGGTCACACCCTGCTCCTCCGCCAGCTTGCGGGCGTGCTCGATGCCAACCGTCGAGATGTCAAAACCCTTGACCTGAAAGCCCTCCTTGGCGAGGAAAACACTGTTGCGTCCTTCCCCCATGGCGACATCCAGGACTTTACCTTTTTGCAGGCGTGGCAATGAATCCACGAGAAAGGAGCTAGGCTGCTTGCCATAGTTAAAAGCATACTTTTCGTAGTAGGCATTCCAGTATTGGGCAGGTGTTTGCGTCATGAGGCACCCCGGTCCGCAGTGATGTAGTTTATTTCAGATTTTGCTGAAAAAGGTCGAGGTCAAGGCACGAGAAAGAAAAAAAGCGCAGTGTATTCAACATACATGAGCATTTTTTTCTGACGAAGTAACGCAGAGATCGGCCTTTTGCAGCAGAATCTATTTTAAAGCCATGACGATAGGGAGGTGGAGCCGTTTTGGCAAGCGAATCCTGACCAAACCCGGCAGGGTCGGGCACCAGCGTTCGTTCGCCCGTGTGATTCAAGCAAGGTGCGGGAATCCTTGCGATTACCAGCTCTTCGAGGGTACACTAGGGGTGGAGGTAGCTGATATGGTGGAACAATCGTTGCCGGAAAGCACATACGAACTTCGTCTGGTCTTTGATTCCAGCCAGCCGATGGCGGCTACCGTACTGAAAGAAAAGGTCAAGGACCTCTTAAACCAGTGGGGGCGTCCGGATTTTGTGGATGCCTTTGCGGATGGCTCATCCATCGGTATTGACGAGGCTGCGAACCTATTGAGCCTTGGACCCGAGGATACCGTCGATTACATGCCGATGTCCCTCTATGACTTTGACAAAGCACGATTGGAGGATGTTGGGGGGCGCCTAGTGCTGGAGGTAGGCGAACGTTTTTTGCGTATTGAAATGCGCCGTCTCGACACCCAGGCTTGGAATCAGGCGTGGCAGGAATCCTTTGCACCATGGAATACTGCGCGCTTCTACATTATGCCGGTGGGACACAATGGCGACCCCCCCCATCAATTAAAAAGTCTGTCGATCGAAGCCGGTGAAGTTTTTGGGACGGGGCAGCATGCCACCACGCGGGCCTGTCTGTTGGGTCTGGAGCGTTACGTTGCCAATCATGACGTCAGCGGCATGAGTCTGCTGGATATCGGCACGGGCACGGGAATTTTAGCTTTAGCCGCCCGTCACCTCGGTTTTGGGCGGGTTGTGGGTACCGATCTGGATGAGTCGATTCTGGCCACAGCGCGGCGCAATGCGGCGCATAGCGGTATTGCCGGCATTGAATGGCGTCTTGCAGATCAACCGGTTCAGGGGCTGTTTGAAGTGGTGACCTGCAATATTCTTTTGCCGGAACTGGTAAAGGTGCTGCCAACGATTCAAAAATCCTTGACCTCCCGTGGAGTGGCGTTGCTGTCGGGATTTGTGGACAGCGACAGAAGTTGGGTGCGGGAGGAAGCCCTGCGCCTGGGTCTGGTGGAGGAGGAGCTTCTGCAGGAGGTGGGCTGGGATTGTATTCGGTTTCGCAACACTGGCGAGCCTTCCTGAGGGTATTTGCAATCCTAAAAAATGCCTCAAGAAATCCATTGGAATCACCGATATGAATGATGGGTGGAACCATTTTTTGGATCGGTGTGACCATGAAACAGATACTTCGATACAAGTATATTCTTAGTTTTATTGCGGTTTTTATACTTTCTTCCTGTGAGGAGGAAGGGAAACCGAAGGCTTCCGGCCGTACGGTCAAACCCGTTGTAGACAACGATGAAACAGATTCCGAGGAGCCAGCTGAAGAGGGGCCCGTGACCATTGGCGAGAAAAAGGACAACACCAACGTGGACTGCCTGTGGCCGGCGGACCATCAATGGGTGGAAGTGAAGTTCACGGTGGATTTCGAAAATTCGATTGAAAATTGCCTAGCCCTGGATTTTTCTTCGTCGGATCCAGAGTCCGGTGGCTCCGCTGATGATGTTGGGCCGGATCATGAATTTGTCTCCCGTCTGGCGGTTAAACTGCGGGCCGAAAAACTGGAAGCCTCGCGAAGCCGTGAATATCTGATCGGCATTCACTGCCAAATGGACGGCGCTGAAGAAACCATTATAACGAAGACCGTCAAGGTTCCAGTCGATGCCACCGCCGCTCTGACAGACGGGACCTGCTCGAAACTCAACTATTGAGAAATTTGTTTGGTACTTTCAGCAATTTTCCGGTCGGCAGAACTTGCCGACTTTTTTTTTCCTCAGCGGATACACATCGTTAAATTCCAACCAAAACTTTTTCGCTCAAACGCTGACGCCTTTTTGACGAATTTGGGAAGGAAATCAGGCTAACGCCGGTTTTCATTGCCAAAAGAAATCCTGTTGCCAAGAAGGGCAAGAAAACACTGACGAAACACCTGAGATTCGCGTAGGGCAAACACAACCAAGATTTTTAGAGGAACACAACAATGACCAGAGGAACGATCAAACTGAGCCTGGCGGTGGGGTTTGTGCTGGGGCTTGCGACACTGGAGGCCTGTGGACGGGAAACCGCTGAGTTTACCGCCATCACACGCACCGCCCCGACTCAGCCTCCACAAGAGCCTCTCCCAAACGTGATCAGCAACGATTCATCGACGGATGCGGACCCCCCTGTAGCGGTCAATGAAGTTCCCCAGATACCCACCGATCCACTGGAGCTGCCCGAATCACCCGCATCGCCCACGGTTCCACAATATCCTGCTGAACCGGAGCAGCCGGCACAACCGGAACAGCCAGTGGAGGAGCCCGAACAACCGGAGCAGCCTGTTGAAACTGAAGTGCGGTTTGTGACGGACGCGTTTAGAGGGCAGGAAAAGGTTCTCGCCCGCAGTCCTGACATTATTTTTCTGGTGGATACGTCCGGCAGTATGAGTTGGGAAAAAGCTTATTTGGAGCGGGAAACGGACTCTTTTGTACAGCAATTGCTCGGTTATCAGATTCAGGATTTTCAACTCATGATGGTGGGACAAAATTTCCATTTTCCATCCAGTATGGATCAGCATGAAAATTTTGAGGTGGTTAAAGCTCCCATCGGAAGTTTTGACAGTCTGGATGTGCTTCTTAAACTATTTAAGGGTGAGTACGAGACCAAACTACAATTTCGCCGCGATCACCCCAAGGAGATTATCATTGTCTCCGACGACAATTACGGTCTGCCAGTTTTTGTAAAACCGGACGAGCAACTGATCAGTGAATTCCTGGTCAAATTGCAGGCTCTGGGCGTCAGCAATGTGCGATTCAGCGGTATCGTCGGCTTCGAGGTCGGCCAGCATACCCCCAGCTGCAATATATCGCGTGTTGGTTCCGTCTATAAAAAACTGGCAGCTATGCAAAAACCGGCCGGCCTGATCCAAAATCTCTGCGAGGAAGACTGGGGCATGCTCCTGGAAAACATGGGTACATTTATTGTGGAACGTACCCTGGAGCGTAAGTTTGCTCTCAGTCAGACGATCGATGGCGCTCATGAAGTTCTGGTGGAAATGGATGGACAGGTTGTTTCATCCAACTTTTACACCATCGATTATGGCCGTGGTATTCTGGAATTTAAATCCGGTCACACACCGCCCAAAGATGCGATCATCAAAGTCACCTACGCGACCTTACCCTGATATTGTTATTGGTTTCGACTCCATGGGAGCTGGTTCATCGGAGCCAGCTCCTGATTCTTGCAGCAGGGCTCAGCGGTTCCCGTCAAATTTTCCGGCAGCCTCCAAGACCATACAGGTCCGCTCCCAACGCAGCGCCTGGTGAAGGGTTGCTTGGGTTAATGGCGGGAGATGCGGTGTGGCCAGCCATGATTCAAGGCGTTTGCTACCCTCAGGTTGGCAGGTGCGCGGGACGGTGTAACGGATGATTTGAGCCAGACGGGCATCTTCTGAGTGGCCAATGGTTCCCCGCAATGCCAGCCAAAATTCATCCGCCAGACGTTCTTTCATATCGGTTTGATGGAGTGGAAATAGCAACGGCAGGATGAGGCCAAGGTCGTCCGTCGTCAGTTCAGATGTCTGTGCCAGTGCGTCTATGATAAATTGCCGCTTTTTCTTGAAGTCGGGAAGGGTGAGGCTTAAGGCCGTATTCCAGAGTGGGGCAGAGTCTCCCGAAATCTCGGTCATTCGGGTGCGCAGGGCTTCGGCTTTGGGATTGTGCAGGGTCGTCAATCTGGCCAATAGAGGCCAGAGACGATCGGATGGGGTGCGGCTTTTCTTGTCGAACGATTTCGCCAGAAACTGGCTGATAGCGTCCTGGACCCGGCGACTTTCACCGATCCCGAAATACAAGCGTTGCCAGCTGTCATGCAACCTTGAAACCGAGGCGTGGGTCGTCATAGCCTGTTCAAGAAATTGTTCCCATGCCAACACGTCCGGGCCATTGTTTTCCGTAAAGGCCGCAGTCCATTCCAAAAGTTTCACAATCATGCGGCCACCCAGATCCACCGCCGCGGGATCCTGCTCCATAAGCAGGTTTTTCTGCAGGGTGTGGGCCATGTTTTGCGGGGAGAAATATCCATTTAACGTCATGATCCACAGATGGTTCCAGGCAGACAGTCGCAACATTGGATCCGCCAGTCGATGCAGGGTATTGGCGAGATTATCCACCGTTTGCCCGTCCAAGCGGTATTCAGCAAGATAGGTCTGGCGGGGATTGGGGATGATCAAAGTAGGGCAGAGTAGCCCGCTGGCTTCCTTGAATTTGACGGGAAAGCTTTGAACCGATGCCCGCAAGGTCTCCCGTGGCACCAGATTACCTTTACCATCCCGATAAAGCAGGGCCACCTCAAGCTGCCGCGGCATGGCGGGCTTACCGATGGGGGATTGCACATCAATCGCAAGTTCCGTCATACGGTTTTTGTAGCAGGAGAGGGAAACCTCTAATTTGGGGTTGGCGGTGGCATTCATGATTGCCGGCCAGGAGTCGTCGGGATGGGGGGAAACTTCATCATCGAGCTCTTTGAGAAAATCCGCAAATGCAACCGCTTGGCCACCCTTTTTACGGGCAAATGCTCCCAAAGCGTTTTTCCAGTCATGATCGTCGTCCCGCACAAACCTCTCGCGCAGGATGCCCGAGCCTCGAAAAACCCACGGCACCATGGTGTGGCCGGGATCGACCTGTGGTCGTTGTTCCATACCAAACGGGGGATCATCCAGGGAGAAAGGCTCCTGCAGAAATGATTCGGTTTGCGCCAGGCTTGCATAAAACGGAAACCCTATCCTGGCATAGTGGGAATCAAGGGTTTCCGTTAAGTTGGTTGTCCACAGCAGCGATTGCCAAAGGTGTTCCTCCCTGCGGGATCTCGGAGACACCCATAGCCCCGCCCATTGACGGACCAGGTGGTTTTGCAACGCGATGGCGGCCATAAAACGATCAGCTTCATCGTAGGTTTGCGCGGGCAAACGATGGGGAGGAACTAAAATAGTACCGGCAAATGACTGGATCGTACCCTTACGGCGCGGTGTTATCACCAGATCAAGTTTTTCAAAGGGAAAGGTTGGAAAAATATCATCGTCAAGACGGTTCAGGCTTTTCTCCACCGTTGCAATCAGCTGACCCAACTCGATGCCTGCTTCAAAGTTTGGGGGCGCCAGAACGCGCAAGGGTCGGGAGGTTCCGCGGCGTTCCCAGGTCTTGAGAACGCCCGCGATAAACCCAATCCCATCGGATGATAGGGAGGTGTTGCTGGTGAAAGAGTACGCGATCCGGCCATCTCCTGTGGAACGTTTGCTTTCCCGGCCGAATCCAATTACCTGCCAGTTTGCAGGGACACTCACGGTCATTTGAACTTTGGCCCGAATTTCCGGTTGATCAAATCCAGCGAAAACGTGGCTGAAGCCATAGGGCGCAAACCGGGTTGACAGCAGAGCATCCGGCGCGTCCAGAGCGGTATGTAGCTGTAATGCGGGATTTTGACGTTGGGAAAAAGACTCTTCCACGGTGACCGCCACCGTATTTTTCCCCTCCCGCAAGTACCCAGCGGGAATTATGATTTGCGTTCCGTTGTGGGCTGTTGTCGGCAGGGGCTGGTCATTAATCCGGATTTCCTGTGGAGTTGAACTGAGAAGATCCACCGTCAACGGTTTATCGACAGCAGGTATCGTTAATGTGATCCGGCTGGTGCTGGACCATCGACCAGCCTTGGGATCGATGGCAAAACTCAAATCGTAAGAAACCTGGCGGAGGCTTGCGGCTCTGGATGCATGCAGTTGTTCAGGTCCGGTTTCAGGCCCTGCGGGAGCGCTGGCAATCGGGGGGGCCTGAATCAACAGGAACAACACGACAAAACAGACTTCAATAATCCTCATGGGACAGCCATCCACCGGTCAAGACGTTTAGTGGTAGTGTAAAAGGGCTGTCCCCAGAGTTCAATCCCCCAATTGCTGCAGGGTGTATTTCACAAAGTCCGCTTCCGTGATGATCCCCACCAGTTTGGTATTCTCCATGACCGGCAGACAGCCATACTTGTTTTCAAGGATGATGCGAGCAGCATCCGAGAGGGAGGCGTCCGCCTCGATGGTATCGGGCTCCACGGTCATCGCTTCACTGACACGGGTTTCCCGCAGGAGGTTTTTTTCCACACTGAGGGGAACATCGTTCATGGCAAAAAGGGCCTTGCCCACCAAATCGCGATGGGTGACCAATCCCTCAAGTTCTCCATCCGCGTTGACCACGGGGATGTGGCGAATCTTGTTTTCGCTCATCAGCTCAAACACATCTTCGAGCGTATCGAAGGGGCGAACTGTGATGACGCCTTCGGTCATGAGATCCGCGACGCGTATTGTGGTTGTCATAAGATATCCTCCCTGCTTGTTGTGCTCATAACAAAGCAAAGGCTATGCCACTGACTAAAATCTAAACAAAACAGCCCGGAATTGTGTCGAAGGTTTTGATATGGTCGATTGATTATCCTGAAATTTCAAAGCATTACCCTTAGGCGTGTTTTCTGCAGGGGGCCATGGGTTGCGGACATTTTGTCCGCTTGTTGTGCTTGTTGCTGAGTGGTTCCCAGCGGAAAGGATGTGGATATGGCACAAATGTGGCGTTTGGTTCTCTTGTCGAGTTTGATAGGCGTTACCGCCTGCAGTGGATTTGAAAAACCCTTCTCACGCGGCGATCAGAGGGGGGGAAGTCAGGCAACCTCCCCAGACCCTGTGCCTCCACCCGCAGAGGTGCCCGGGCCCCAGGATCCAACGGGATTGAAGGATCCCCATAAACCCAAACCGGAGCCTTCGGACCATGATCTTCCTCCGCCTCCCGGACCAGGACATGAGCCGTCCCAGAACGATCCCGGCCAAAATGATCCGGGACAGAACGACCCGGAACAAAATGGGCATCCTCCTGTGGTGGAAGCGGACATTTTGAGCATTCAGGGTTTGACTCATAACGGTGGCGGCTGCGCACCCGGAACCGTGGCGATGAACCTGGCTCCCGATGCCAAGGCGTTTACCATGACGTTCAGCGAATTCACCGTGGAAAACGGCGGTGATGTACCGGTGGTCAAAAACGCCTGCGCCGTGCAGGTCAAAATGGCTGCCAAACCCGGCTGGGCCTTTGCCATCATGGCGGTGCAGACCCGTGGGTATGCCACCCTAGATCCGGGCGCGTTGGGAGTGGTGTCGACATGGTTCAGTCTGAATCCGAACTATGGGTACAATCTTTCGCGGTTGAATATCCCCGGAGTCTTTGATCAGAACTATCAGCATGACTATGTGGTTCCCGTGGTGAACCGCCAATGGTCCGGTTGCCAGGGGCAACCTCTGGTTCTGAATCTGGTGACAGAGCTGGCGATTTCTTCGGAAAACGGCGCCCAAGGGTTTATGGCGATCGACTCTCTGGATGGCGAGCTGCGGCAGGAGTATGCGGTGGCGTGGAAGAAGTGTAATTGATCGACGAATAGTCTAAAAACGAAGGGGGCCGGAAGGCCCCCTTTTTTACGCTTGCTTATTCCTGCTCCTGCGGAACAGCCGGACACCAAGGGTACTCGTGATTGACCACCACACTCAGGCGATCGGTGGTGCCACGGGTATCGTCACGATCGGTGGTGCCGCGGGTATCGTCACGATTGGTGGTGCCACGGGTATCGTCACGATTGGTGGTGCCACGGGTATCGTCACGATTGGTGGTGCCACGGG
>JAKQGS010000226.1 GCA_029556045.1 Pseudomonadota bacterium
GGGATCCGTGCGGGATGCCTCTGGTAATGTGGTGGTGGGATTTGAATACCCCATGCGGAATATTGGGGGGCGGGGGTCCTATGTTTTTTTTGACAAGAGCGCCGGGCCGCTGAATACCGGTGAATATGTGCGGATATTCCAGCGCATGGATCACGCTGTGACATCGTTCATTCGCGATGATCTTCCGGATCAAAAGCGGCCGGTTGCGGTTGTTCGCATTATTGATTCCACCGGTCCCGTTGCAACAGGGTATGTGGTGGAAAATCGATTCGAGATTCGCCTCGGGGATACCGCTGGCCCCGGATAAGGGTTCCCCCGAAAATTGTCGGAATGATCCCGAACTATCACTAAGAAATAATTGTCTGCCAATGACATGCGCATGTCGTTGGCTTTTTTTCTGTCTTTGCCCTATCCCTCCCAACGAAACTTATTTAGGGAGGCTTGTTGATGCCCTGTTTTTGCCCGATTCATGCTCTGCTCACCCATGTGGTCGCCCAGTTGACATACCATCATATACCGTTGCCCGTTTTCACCTGTGACCACCGGGAAACTATGGATTATCAGAATTGGCAGAGGGTGGATTATATTGACTTCACGAAGGGGGAAATTCAACCGGGAGGTCTTCGTCATCCTTGGGTCGCGGCTCTGCAGTCATGGATGGATGGCAATATTCATTTGGTCGTGGATACACTATTACGGCATATCCAGATGGCCCGCCATGAAGGGTGCCGTGTCATTGTAGCAGGTGAGCCCGA
This sequence comes from Pseudomonadota bacterium, assembly GCA_029556045.1. Next base: position 756 of record JAKQGS010000226.1, read on the forward strand.
CTTTCCCGCTGAGATTTTGCATTTGGTTGATCCACCCGCGGCTCTCACAATCAATGGTGATGTGAGTCTTTTGCAGCGAACTAAAATTGGAGTGGTGGGGGCTCGCAAAGCGTCAGAATTTTCATATCGCGAAACTATGAGACTCGCGGCTGGATTGGTCAAAAAGGGTTTTGTGATCGTGAGTGGAGGAGCCCTAGGGTGCGACCAGGCTGCTCATAAGGGAGCCTTGATGGGTGCTGAGGATCCGGCGGCTACCATTGTGGTGCTGGCCTCCGGTTTGCAACATTTGTATCCACGCGCCAACGCCGGTATTTTTGAGGCCATTCGGCGGCGTCATGGCCTGCTTGTTTCCGAGCGACTTTTCTGGATGCCACCACGTCCTCATGATTTTCCTGTGCGCAATCGCATTATTGCCGGACTCAGTCAGGTCATGATGGTGATGCAGGCCAGTGCCCGATCCGGCGCCATGATTACGGCTTCCCATGCTCTTGAACTTGGGCGTGACGTGTTTGTGCTGAGGCAGCGGGAGGAAGACGTCCGCATGGGGGGGAGCAACCGCCTTTTGGAGGAGGGAGCGTATGGGTTCATTGATAGTGTGAGTCTGCTGCGGCAGTTGGAAGGCCCGGAAGTCCCAATGTCGGTAGAATTCTAAAGATTTCTTTAATCTATTAGCATTTGCATTGTTGAAGAGAAAAGTTTAGCCTAGGGGGGAGCGATTTATGAGTTAATAAAATATCGGTGTTTCAAACGGTGGGGTGCCCAATCGTGTCAAATAATTCTGATGTGAACTTGGAAAATCATGACCGTCCCTGGTGGCCCGTGGTTTTGGAAGTGGCGCAGATGATGACCGAAGGATGGTCAGAAAGTGATATTTTTGATGACAAATTTGGTGGTGTTTTAAGAGAACGCGGTTATGTCGTGGAAGCGGTTGAAGCTGCTTTAAATTGGTTCGAAAAGGCCAGGCTGTCGGGCTTTTTAAGCGAGAGCCTGGGAATGCTGCAGCCTCAGCAGTCCCATCACCAACGTTTGATGTCCACCTATGAGACGGTGGGTTTGCCAAAGGTCGCAATTTCCGCCATCGAAAGTCTGCGCAGTAAGGCCATTATCAGTGGCGATGTTGTGGAAAAGCTGATTGAAGGCCTACGAGTCATCGATACCCGCGATTGGGATGATGATGACGTATTGCGGGTCATCCAAGAGTTTATTGCCACGGCCCTTCCCTATCAGTTTGAGGCCATTGAAAGTCTGGAAGAGTTGGAGCGGGCTTTGCCCCGGTATTATTCCTAAGACCATAATTTCTTCAGCGAACTATCATGAATATACAGGAATTGGAAGACTTCCTGGTGTCCGGCTTTCAGGACACCGGCATCGATGAAATTTTTTTAAACGGGTGTCGACGCATTTTTTACCAGTCTCGCGATGGGTTGTTTCATTCACAAAATGGATGGCTGCACTCTGACGGGGAATTGGTGAGGACTCTTCAGCATTTTGCAGCCGCCCGTCATGTTCGTTTGGATCCCCTGTTGCCTGCAGCCGGTGGAGATTGGTCCCACTCTCGTTTTCCAGGGCTTTGCTTTCGATGGCATGCCATGATTCCTCCAGCCAGTCGCGGTGGTCCAGTTTTTTGCATACGACGTCACCGGTTTGAACAGGTTGGACTTAAAGATTTTGCTGATCCAAAAGGGGTGTTGCCGAAACTTCGGGAGGGGCTTCGTACCGGTGCGAACGTCTTTTTTTGCGGTGTCACCGGTGCTGGCAAAACAACGCTGATGACGGCGTTTTTACAGGATTCCTGTGTGGGAGAGCGCATTGTGATTCTGGAGGCTCTCAGTGAGATTCCACTGCTTTCTGATGCATGGATCAGTCTTGCTCCGGTTCCCGTCAGTATTGAGGGACGTGGGGGTTATTCCTTCTCCCGTGTTTTTGAAGAGTCTCTGCGGCTGAGACCGGATCGTATCGTATTGGGGGAGATTCGGGGTGAAGAGGCTCTGGTTTTACTGAAATTGATGAACATCGGGCATCAGGGTGTGCTTTGCACACTGCATGCGGATTCTCCTGACGCCGTTCTGGGGCGTTTATGCCAAGCCAGCGAGATAAGTGAAGAAATCTGGCGTCAGAATCTGGATCAGAGGGATTGCTACCTGGTCTTTTTAGAGAGGGGTGATCCCCCCCGCATAACGGGGGGGTACCATTGGAACTCACAATCGAGTTTATGATGATCAGTTTTTACTTTTGAAAAGGGCTCCAAACATTCGTTTGATCAAGCCGAAGAAATTGGTGGATTGCTCTCCGGATTTAAGCGGAGTTGCATTGGAAAGAGTCTGCTGAGGACGGGTATATCGGCGATCTTTGAAACCGCGGGCCTGCTGGGACTGCGGTTGCTTCTGATCCCGCCCCTGACGCGGTCCCCGACCGCCTTCCGCTGCCCGTCCGTTGCCACCTTTGCGGTCGCCACGATTCCCACGGTCTCCGCGTTGTTCTCCACGGGGTCCGCTGCTCTTTCTGTCATGGGTCCTTTGTTCGTCGCGCCCTGATTCGCCATCGCGTCCGCCGCGGCGTCCGCCTCCTTGGCCGTCCCGTTCAGGCCGACGCGGGGATTTTTCGCCGCCGGAGCGGTCGAGGGTTCGGGTCATAGTATTGCCCTTAAAGTTTGGATCCTTGTAGGGATTGCCAGATTTATCCTCGATTTCAAGATAACGGGGGTCATACCAGACGCTGGTCACTGCGGCGGTTTCTCCCAATAGTTGATTGATGGGCGCCAGATTCTGACCATAGTCTTCACAGACCAGGGACCAGGATTGACCTTTGGCACCAGCCCGTGCCGTCCTCCCGATGCGGTGGACGTAGTTGGTAGCTTCGTCTGGCAGATCGAAGTTATAGACATGGGTCACGCCGGCGATATGCAATCCGCGGCTGGCCACATCGGTGGCGATCAAAACCTTCAGGCTGCCGGCCTTGATTTTATGGATCAGGGCGATGCGTTTTTTCTGCGGAAGGTCACCGGTGATCACGTCCACTTCGATGCCGTTATTGGCCAGTTTGTAGTGGAGCCATTCCGCCACCAGTTTGGTGTTGGTGAAAATAATAGCGCAGGATGGTTTGTGATCCTGCAACAGTCCCAGCATGACCTTCATCTTGTGGCGGGATTCGCAGATGATGCTATGCTGCTCAATGCGCTCCGGTGTGATGACCTCCGGATTTACCGAAATATATTCCGGAGTTTCCAGATACTCGAATGCTAGTTCTTTGACTTGTTCGTTAGTGGTGGCGGAAAACAGAAGCTTCTGCGCTTTTTCATCAAGTTTTTCGAGGAAATATTCCACGTCCTCGATAAAACCCATGTCAAACATGCGGTCCGCTTCGTCACAGACAAAGATGCCACACGAGCGAAGTTTGAACACGCCCTTCTGAAAGTAATCTTTCAAACGCCCCGGGGTGGCGACAATGACATCGACGCCTTTTTTGATTTGGCTGGCCTGCTTTTCATAGTCCACACCACCAAATACCGCCATGGAACGAATACCAAGAGGTTCCAAAATATTCTGGGCATCACCGTCGATCTGCATCGCAAGCTCTCGGGTGGGAGCCAGAATCACCGCGGTTGGAAAGCCCAGGTCATCTTGGGGACCATTGGCCTCCTGCTTGTGGAGAATGTGATTGGCGATCGTGATGAGAAATACGCCAGTTTTTCCCGTCCCTGTCTGGGCAAACCCTGCGACATCACGGCCCTTGAGGGTGTAAGGTAGACAAAGCCCCTGCACCGGTGTCGGTGCCGTCCAATTGATTTGGTTGATCTGGTGCATTAGCTTTGGGTGTAATGTATGCAGATCTTCAAAACGCTCCACAGGGGGTTGCGGTGTTACGTCGGTTTTATGAGAGGGGGGTACTTCGGTATCCAAGGATTCTTCGATCTCGGCGACCTCCTCCTCGGCAACATGTTGATTTTCCTCGGCATCTATCGGGTTTTCTGGATTCATTCAGACGATTCTCTCTCCGGTATTGGCAACCAAAACAGTACAAAAAACAAATAACCACCAGCAAACAGCTCAATATTTTGCCGTGAATTGCCGATGTTTTCTTAAGCTACATCAATGGGGCCAAAGAGGCAAATCATGACAACGGACGAAACACTATCAGTCGAAAGTTTGGAACAATCGGTGACCGTCAACGATGTTGGCGTACACCCAGGAGCTGCTCCAGCTGGGTCTACCCTAGACCAGCCCTTTGGTGAGGAGCAAGCCTCTTCTGGCGTGATGGAGTCCAATGCATTGGGAAATTTGATGGGAGAGCAGCCACCCCCTCCAGGTGATGGCAACCGGGAAAAGCACAGTGATCAGGCCTGCCTTAAAAAACATATGGAATATATAAACGAAAGTTTAAGAGATAAAGAAATCTTAAAGATCAGGAGAATTAATAAAGATATTAAGGAATCCTATTATAAGTTATGGAGTTCCGATGCGAATAAATACTTCCGAATCGCCGTGATTCTACGGCGGCGCCTCAGCCATTGGGAGGGCAAAACGGAAAACGTCAGTTAACAAAGGTACGAAGTCTGCTTAACCTCTTTCGCTCCCCTGGGCATTTTGATATCAATCTCCCTCACTTCATGAGTTATAATGATCCATTCATGATGATTTTAATCGACGGGGGAAGTCATGGGCTTGCGGTGTTTGATGACAGGTGGACTGATCGGTCTCTTGTGTGGATGCCTGACTCCAGCCAAGGAAAAGCAATTCCGCGATGACATTCAAAACCTACAAGCTCGTGTGATTCAATTAGAGTCCTATCTGCAGGAGCGCGATAAGAACTTCAAATCTGTCGGCGATAATGTGACGCAGCAGATCGCGGCCACCAGTACAAAGATGGAAAAAGTGTCTGTGGAGCTGCAAAAGGTCAGAGGTGATGTTGACGCCATGCGTGTTGGCATTACGACCGGACAATTTCCTGGGATCGATCCGTCGCAGGAAGGCTCCCTGACCCATACTCTGAATAACCTGTCTGATCGCCTCACACAGGTGGAGGCAGATCAGGAGGAAATTCTCTCCGCGATTCGTAAAGCATCCGGTGGTAAGAAAGACAAGGGAGCCAAGAATGAAAATAAAGCCGGCAAGGGCAAAACGGAATCCGCAGAGAAAAAAAGCCCGGCGCTAAGCACCCCGCAGGAAGTGCGTAAAGCCTTCGAAGCCCGTAAATTCAAAAAGGTGGCTGAGGATGCGCCAAATGTGCTCAAGAAAGTGAAAAATAAAAGTCAAAAAGAAGACGTGACCTTTGTCTTGGCGGAAAGCCTATTTAAGGACGGCCAATTGCGGGAGGCTGCTCTGCGTTACAACGATTTTCTCGAAATGAAGCCCGGTGAAAAAAGTCACATCCCTTTGGCCAAAATGCGGTTAGGGGATTGTTTTCGTCAGTTGGGCGACAAGGCTACCGCTAAAATCTATTATGAAGAGCTCGTGGCGAATCACCCGGATAGCAGCGAGGCTGGTATCGCCAAAGACCGCCTTGCCAAATTTTAAATCGCGGGAAATTTTGTTTTTCTACTCCCAGAGGAAAGTACGTCAAGATGCGCATCCTTGGCATCGAATCAAGTTGTGATGAGACCGCTGTGGCGATCGTGGAAGATGGTTGCCGTGTCCTGTCGTCTCATGTGCTTTCCCAGATCGATGTTCACGCCCTTTTTGGCGGTGTGGTGCCTGAAATTGCGGCGAGGGAGCATTTGAGGGTCATTCACGACCTGACACAGACCGCATTGGCTACCGCCGGTCTGACTCTGGCCCAAATTGATGGAATTGCCGTGACGCAGGGGCCCGGCTTGATCGGCGCGCTTTTGGTGGGCGTTTCTTATGCGAAAGGCCTAAGTTATGGCTCTGGTTTGCCACTGATTCCCGTCGATCACATATACGCCCATGTGCATGGGGCTCTTCTTGGCCTGTCGGAACCCTTTGCGGACAGTTACCCCTGTTTGGCGGCGGTGGTTTCCGGTGGGCATACCAATCTCTATATTATGAGGGGGCCGACTGAATTTGAATTGGTCGCTCATACGATCGATGATGCCTGCGGTGAATGTTTTGACAAAGTGGCGAAAACCCTTGGTTTGAAATACCCGGGGGGGCCCGAGATTGAGAAATTAGCCCGCACAGGGGATCCTAAAGCGGTGGAAATGCCCCGCATGGTGGATCAAAAGGCGCGTCTGTTATTCAGTTATTCCGGACTCAAAACTCATCTGGTCAATCTGGTGAACCGGGAAGGGGCTAACCTTCAGGGACAGCGGTTAGCGGATTTCTGCGCGGGATTTCAGGAAGAGGCTTTAGGTCAGCTTGTCCGTAAGATAGCAGCAGCTTTAGAACGCTTTCCCTCACTGCGTACGGTCTTAGTGGCTGGTGGCGTTGCCGCCAATCAGCGATTTCGGGCCATGATGGCGGAGAAGATCCGCATTCCCACTTACTTCCCGCAATTGAAATACTGCTCGGACAATGCCGCCATGATTGCAGCATTGGGTTATCATGTCTATGGACGGGTTCCTGATCCGGGGGTTTTTCGTCATGATTTTCAGTGGGACGCCTACTCCCGCCAAACTGCGGTCGTCGTCTCCAACGCGTGAAAAATTCTTCACAAGTTGGGCGCATTTTGTAATATCACATATAAAATTTCATGGTCCCGCTGCTTATCGATGGTGACTCAGGGTATCATGGTTACAAATCCTCATTTTATCCGGGATGTTAAATCCCAATCATAAATAGTCAATTTTGTAGAACGACGATGGGAAGGGACCACTACCATGGTGCGGCGACTGGACATGCCGAGGCAAAAAAAATCTCTGGGGCAGGTTTTTTTACGCACCGATTGGCCTGTTAAGAAGGTCGTGGAAAAGGTTTTAAGTTGGCAGGCCCGCCGTGTGGTGGAAATTGGTCCTGGTGGCGGAATACTGACGCGGGCTCTCCTGGATGCGGGTATCGACGTGACCGCTGTGGAAAAAGATGAGCGCTTCGTCGAAAAACTGGAAGACTATAAACGGGAGCGTGATCCACAATCCCCCGGCAGGTTGACGATTGTTTCTCAGGATATTCTGCGTTTTGATCTGGGAGCCTGGTTAAAGGCATCGGGCGAAGCGGCGGCTGTCGTTGGCAATATCCCCTACAATATTTCGTCTCCCATTATTATGTGGGTGCTGCCACATCTGGAGCGTCTTAAAGGTGTTAACTTTTTGGTGCAACTGGAATTTGCACAACGTCTGTCCGCCGCTGCAGATAATAAAGACTATGGAAGCCTGAGTGTTTTCACGCAACTGCGCGCTGTGGCAGAACTCGATTGTAAGGTGGATCGCACCTGCTTCAATCCAGTTCCCAAGGTAGATAGTGCTCTGGTCACTCTGCGCAGGAAGCCCCAGATGTTCAGTGACGAGTTACTTAAGAAAACCGAGATCGTCACTCAATCCGCATTTACCCAACGACGTAAAAAACTGCGTAATGCCATCCGCAACTTTATGGAAGATGAGGCGCAGGAACAACGTTGCCCGATCGACCTCAATCGCCGTCCGGACTCCCTGCGACCAGAGGAATTTGTACAGCTGGCGCAATTTCTGTTTCCAAAAGTCTAAGTTTTTAGAAGCCATCTCATAAATAGGATGGCTAGGCGCGCGGGAGGCGAGGACCGCAGTTGAGACAAGCCTCAATGAGGACCGGAGCCGACCAAGCAACAACGCCAGCGTATTTATGAGGTGGCTTCTAGAAGTCGTCTGGTGAGTAAGTGTCTTGAAACGCAAGATCCACCACCACCAAACCATCCATGACACGCGCCTGGCATGACAGTCGAATATCGCCGGTGATGGAAAGATTCATTTTTGAGAGTAAAGCCCGTTCATCGTCCTTCATGGGGCTTATTTGGCCGGTGCCGGTGATTTGCACGGCACATGTGCCACACTGACAGGCGGAGCATCCGTAGCGGATCGGCTCCTTAGCCCGGATCGCCGCAGCCAGGATTTTGGTGTTTTCCTTGACTTCAACCTTTTGCTGGGATGGGGTGAATAGGATTTGCGGCATCACCAAACTCCTCCTTAAACAGACAGGGCAAATTCCCGCAGGGTATCGTTCAAGGATGTTTTGAGGTCGGTGGACGGTTTGCGCTCGCCAATGATATAGGCGCAGGCTGTAAAGATCTTGCCCCCGGCAACGTCCTTTTCTTTGACCCCAGGCACCACCACGGAGCGCGGCGGTACAAAACCCCGCGATTCACGGTGGGTCGACTGACGGACATCAATAATCGGAGTTGAGGCCGTGAGTGTGACGTTTGCGGCGATCACTGCTTCCCGGCCGATGCGCACGCCTTCCACTATAATGGCACGGGAGCCGATAAAAGCTCCGTCCTCAACGATGACTGGTGTGGCGGACGGCGGTTCTAAAACACCACCGATGCCAACACCCCCAGAAAGATGCACATTCGCACCGATTTGGGCACAGGACCCGACAGTGGCCCAGGTATCCACCATGGTGTTTTGACCAACCCAAGCACCGATGTTGACATAAGATGGCATGAGTATCACTCCCGCCTCCATATAAGAACCGTATCGGGCGGTGGCGGGTGGTACCGCCCGCACTTTCATGGCCACAAAGTTTCGCTTGAGTGGGATCTTGTCGTAAAAGGTAAACGGTCCTACCTCCCACGTGGTCATTTCTGCCAGACGAAAATAAAGTAGGATCGCTTGCTTGACCCAGGCATGGGTTGTCCACTCGTCACTTTCTGTCGGCGAGGCTACCCGCAGCTTTCCCTGATCCAAATGGTCGATGATGGACCAAACCACTGGACGCGATTGTTCCAAAGCAGATTGATCTCCATTTTGGATGCGGGGAAGCAGAGATTCCAGTTGGTTCTTCAATTTCAATTGATCCTGCATGATATTCTTTCTAGCGGTGTTTCAAAATGAATTTTTCCACGATGTTCATGGCGGTCAACGTTTCCGCCTTTTCCGGCACCAGGGCGAAACGAAAATATCCCTTGATACCTTCACTGATCCATTGAGACGGGCTGGTGATAACCCCTTGCTCCGACAATTCCAGACAAAATTTTACGTCATCCTGGTCCCAGGCATTGGGAATTTTACACCATAAATAGAAGGTGGCGTCCGGTTTATGCCTGATAATGCCAAGGCGTAGTAAGGTAGGCATGGCCAAGTCGATGCGCTCGGAAAAAATGCGGCGTCGCTCCGCCACATGGGTATCATCGTTCCAGGCCACCACGGAGGCTGCCTGGACAAATGAGGGTGTCGCCACACCAAAATTGGCACGGGCCATGCGGAGGGGCTTCATGATGGATGTGTCCCCAACCATGAAGCCGCTGCGATAACCCGTCATGCCCGAGCGTTTGGAAAGACTCATGAATGAAATGATGTTCTTATGGGTATACACGATCGGATTGATGGGCAGTTGGTGGCGATTGGTTCCAGGATCCTTGTCCCAAGCGGCGTCCCAAATGTCGGTATAACAATCATCCGACAGGATCACCACATCGTGTTCTTTAGCCCATTCGATAAGCTTCAGGAAATAACTTTCCGGAGCCATGGCGCCCGTGGGATTGTGGGGATAGTTGATCCAGATGGCGGCCGCGTTTTTTTGCACATCCGACGGCAGGGTCCAGGGCTCCAGCAGGTACCCATTCTCCTCCCGCAGGTCGACCGGGTAGGGTACTCCCCCTGCGTACAGGGTGGAGGATTGGTACACGGGATAACCGGGGTTTGGATAAATCATGATTTTTTTGCCCAAACGTCCAACCAGGCAAAGGGCGATATGAAAAATGGACTCTTTGCTGCCGGTCGCTGGCAGGATCATCAGATCCGGAGATTTATCGAGATCAAATCGACGTTTGAGGTAACCCCAAATGGCCTGATTCAGCGCATCGGATCCGGTGACGGAAGGGTATTGGCTGATCTCCGGCACAGCTTTAAGCATGGCATCCCGGATGGGGGCCCAGGTGGGGATATGGGGATCACCCGTACCAAAGTCGTAGACGGGTACACTCTTTTGCGTGAGTTCGCTTTTAATGCGAGCCAATGTTTCCATGGGATAAGATGGCAATTCAGCGGTGACTCTATTGACGGTCATGCAAGTCGATCCTTCACAAATCAAGAAATGACTTTTAATGATGATTCAGTGTTCTTTAATTGCCGTAGGGTGTCAAGCCACCCAACTCATTGCGTACGTCCCAGATCTCCGGGAAAAACCGTTTGGCCAGTGTGGATCCCAGATACCGTGCGCCCGACGAACCACCGGTACCGCGATGGCTGCCGATCATACGTTCCACCATGGTCTTGTGGCGGAAACGCCAGAGCAAAAACTGCTCGTCCAGATCCATCAGAGATTCCAGCGCCAGATAAATGTCATAATGCTCGTAAGGCTTTTCGTAGGCGACCTTCATGGCAGCGACAACACCCGGATGGGATGTGTAGGGCTGGCGCACATCCCGCTGCACCACGTCCTGAGGGATGGGTAGGCCGCGGCGGCTTAGATAACCCAGGAAGTGATCATATAGGGATGGCTTGGCCAGGGCATCCTCTAGCAGTTTTTTCAGCTCTGGAGTGTGTTGATAGAACTTTAGATAATCGGGGTTCTTCTGGCCGAGCATAAACTCGGTAATGCGGAACTGGTAGGATTGAAAGCCACTGGCAGGATTCAGATGGTTACGGAAGCGATTAAAACTGTCGGGAGGCATGGTTTCCAGAACATCCATCTGGGAGAGGAACACCTTCTGAATGGCATCGATGCGTTTCAGGCCCTGCATGACGGGCATCAGATTGTCTTCTTGCAGCATGCGATTGCACAGGTCAACTTCGTGCAACACTTGTTTGAACCACAGTTCATAGACCTGGTGGATGATAATGAAGAGAGTTTCGTCATGTTCGGCGGGAGACGAGAGAACCCGTTGCAAATCTAATAATTGAGATACTTGCAGATATTTTTCATAAGTCATGGCCTGTTTGCCGGGAATTTTGAGACCACTGATTTCTGGATCCACTTGCATGGGATTTCCCCCGTAATTAGGTAACATTTTTGAGATGACACCTATATTTAGCGGGGACCGCTTAAAAGAACAATTGCGAAGTCGGACGGACCCCCCGACATTATAGCCAGGACTGCCGAAATTGAGCGCCACTATTCTGTGGACAACGAAGAATCTCAGATGGTTACAGCCTCAGGGATGCAGTATGGCCAGCCATTCAAGCTTTTCGGTGAAGGGAAACATGTCGTAGGCTTCAATCTGCCGTAACTTATAGCCTTTCGAAATTAAGTCCGCCAAATCCCGTCCCAATGTACTGATGTCACAGGAGACATAGACCATACGGCAGTGGGGTGAGCGGTCCAGGGTCTGCCCAAGCATCTCCCGCACAGGGGCCGCAAGGCCTTTGCGCGATGGGTTGGCGACAATGAATTTAGGACTGAGGGCCCAGGTGGGGAAGGTGTTTTGGACGCTTTCCACCCGGCCTGCCAGAAAAGAGGGCCGGGGCTTGATCTGATTGCGTTCGGTATTTTTGTCGGCGTCGATGATGGCTTGCGGGTTTTCTTCGACCCCGATGGTGCGATATCCAGCCCGTGCTAGTTGCATGGTGATTTGACCGATGCCGCAGTAAAGGTCCCAGGCTATCTCACCGTTTGACGATCCCGCTATTTGGATGACTCTGTTGTAGATAGTTTCTGCCTGCCAGGGGTTGATTTGAAAAAAGCTGGTGGGGCCAATTTCAAAATCCAATTCACACAGACGCTCCCGCAGACCATCGGAGCCCGCGATTCGAATAGTGGAGGGTCCAAAAATAGCATTGGTCACCTCGATGTTCACGTTCATGAAGGCTGCGCTAATGTTGTGGTCGCGGTGGCGCAGATTCAAGACGATCTTCAGCAGGTGGCTTTTAACGGAGGCATCCCGCACCACAAATGTCAGCATGACTTCCCGTGTCTGGTGCGACGCGCGGATTGCCAGGTATCGCAAGTCACCATCGTTCGTTTTTTCGTCGTAAGGCTGCAATGGCGATTTGTTCAGCTCGTCGCGCAGATCCACTACCAGATCATTGATGCTCTCGCGGTGCAGGGGGCAGGTCCAGATGTCCACCAGGTTGTGGCTTTCCGCCTGAAAGAGACCGATGGAAAACCGCTGCCCGGCGTAGGCATTGACGGCATCTTTGGGGGAACGCACGGCAAGTTTGGCATGGGTGCGGTATCCCAATTGTCGTTTGGATTCAACGGGCGGCTGCAAGGTGACACCTTGCAGGGAAACCGCATCCTTCAGGATCTGGAGTTCCGCTTGATATTTGGCGGTAAGCGCGTCCTGATAGGGATGATTGATAAAAGCGCAATTGCCACAGATTTCGGCAATTTTGCAGGGTTTTTCTTTGGTGGTTAAAACGGCGGACGTCGGGATCTCCCTTTGATCCTGTTTCCAGCGGCTGCTGCGAAAAATATTTGGTTTGGCAGGACGTTGCGGCTTATCAGTCATGGCTACAGAGATCAATCCTATTATTGGCATAACCGTTTAAAAGAGCAGGAGCCGGTACATAACATTAAAATCCCCCTGCGAAAAGGGGAGGCGAATCAGTAAACCCAATCAGTGAGGTCTACTGGAGGTAACTTATTGACTTTACTGGCTGTTCTACGAAAAACTTTCACGCCGAGGTTGCTGGTGTAGCCCATCCAGGTGTCCCACTCGTCCTCCAAAGTTTTAATGGTGTACGGCGTATTGGGGGATTTAGATCCCTTTGAAAAGGTGTAGGGTCCAAACAGATAGGTCGCGGTGTGGCGAATCCATCGGAAATTCACCCGCTCGGAGCCGGATTTTGGCACATCATAAAAAACCAGCATATCACCATATTTGAGCGGTGATTGGTTGGGATCCACTTCATAGAAATAGCGATTGATGGCCCGCCAGAGTTCGTCATAATTGATCATCGCCCGGTGGTAGCCTCGCTCTTCTTTGACATTGATATTGGGTGAACGGGTCAGTTTTTGTCCATGAAACGACAGGGCGGCATGAAAGCAGTTCGGGCCGCGAAAGACCACAAACTTTTTAATCATCTTTTCCGCAAAATCCGGCAACAGGTCGTCGTCCACCCTAAGATTGATGCCGGCTCTTAATTTACTCAGGATGTTGAGCCGATCGTTTTGTGACAGAAATGGTTTGATTTGTCCCAGAAAGTTACGGCGAAGTTTGGTGTTTTCAAAAACTTTGGCACTATCAACTGTTACGTTGCGATGAGGTTTGGCCAGTTCATTGGCCAGGGCGCTGATTTTTATCAGGCTAAAATCCTTCTCATTGATGGTGACAAATTCCTTGGCGTTGTTTGACGGTGGCAACGCTCGTAATTTTTCAATAAAAGCCTTCTGTAAGGCCTGTTTTTGCCGAGGTTTTGCCAGTTTGTTCACGAGTGCGGCAAGCCCTGCATTGTCCTTAGGCAGATATATCTGGATGGGGTCAATCCGCTCATCGCTCTTATTTTTTTTGAGGCGGGTTTTGATTTTGGTGTACGGGATCTTTACGGTTTCGATGACCTCGGAGGAAGGGAGGTTGATGCTGGCCCGTAATTCCCCAAGATCACGGACAAAACCTCGGTCCTTCCGATCGTAGCCGGTGACTCCGAATACCGGCAGCGGTGTCATGAACGGGGTTGTCAGACCACCCATAACCAAGGCTTTGGCTAGTGTTTTCCGGAGTGTCATAATTCCTCGATCGTGCGAAATTCATCCCAAATTTATTCACCATTTGAAGATGTTATCGACGAAGGTGGAATTTACTTTAGCCTCTTCCGATAATTAATTAGACGGCGGTGCGGCCGGTAGGAGATCTAGAGGCAATTCCTACCCTGACGCTCCCAGAACATCTTGCGATATAATAGTTTTGAAATGGCTTCAAGAAACTCAAATCGAGACATGAGCGTTGCTATCCATTGGAACGCCGTGATTATCGATTCATACTGAATCCTTCACCTAACCGCAACTAAAGGGAGACACCATGACCACCATCTTAATCGCCGATTCCAGCAAAGCGAGCCTTGTGATGACGTCGGAGGTGTTTAAAGACAAGATTACGGGTGCGCTTGTCCTGGTGGCTTCCAGCGGCAAGGAAACCCTCGAGCATCTGAACAAATCGCGACCGGATTTATGCGTGGTGGATTTTGATCTGCCTGATGTGGATGGGGCAACGTTGGTGGAGGAAATGCGCAAGGTATACAATGGCCCCATTCTCATGACGGCTTTTCCGGATGCTATCGTGCAGCAGGCGGTCAATGCTCACTTGTTTACTTTCAACGACGCCAGTGGTTGGTTGGCCAAACCCATTGATGTGTCTGAATTAAGCAAAAAGATCGATCAATTTCTGATTGAGGGTCATCGTCTGGGTAAGCGGTTCAATGCGGTCATGAAAGCGGAACTCATTGCCAAAGCAGCTGGTCGGGGCAAGCGGGCTCCAAAGGTGCAGGGAAAGATGATGAATATCAGCCTGGGAGGAGCCTGCGTCAAATTGGATACCACATGCTCCAAAGTGAAAAAGGCGCAGGAGATCACCCTGTCATTGACTTGGACAGAGGGGGGCAAAAACGCGGAAGTGGCGGTTGCTCCATCAACTGCCGGTAAGAGTAAAATTAAAACGAAAACCGTCGCCAAGAAAGTACCGACGGCCAAAGGTAAGCTCAGTGAGGCCAAACTCAAGGCTAAGGTCGCCTGGATCAGTCCCGATGGACAGGTCGGTTTGCAATTTGCCAAATTGACCGATCTTCAGATGAAAGGGCTGGTGGCCATCCTGCGGGGTGAGCCAACGAAATAGAGGATTTATGTTCTGTAACCCCATAAGAGTATTAGGGTATCTATAAAATTTGCCAGACTTGCCTAAAGCTGCTGCTGCATTTGCCGAAGAATCGAACAGTGTTTGGAGGCAGAGGTGATTTATGGCAAAGACCCCAGAATCCAATTTATCCTTTCTGGACCAATTTGAGATTGGCGGCAATTTCTTTGAGATGATTGAATTTTCGCTGGAGCGGCACTTACCCAGCGGTCGAACCGTCAAGGGTCTCTATGGCATTAATGTCGCCAAAGTACGCGAAGTGGTGCATATGCCGGAAATCAATCCCCTGGCTTCCAAAGTTGCCGGAATCGAGGGGATCTTTGAACTGCGGGGTGTACCCATACCTGCAGTTAACCTCCGTCAGGTCTTGGGTGATGTCTATGCTCCCGTGACCCGTGATCAGCAGATCATTGTGGCGGAGTTCAGTCAAAAAAGAGCGGGTTTTATCGTATCGGCCACCCATCGTATCCGCCGTATTGCCTGGGACAAAGTCCTGTCGCCAACCGGGGATCAATCTTCGTTCATGACGGGTATGGTGCTTCTTCAGGATCACCAGTTTCTATTTATCCTGGATCTTGAAAAAATTATCTCCGATCTGGAAGTCGCGGGAAGTGGCGGGGTGATCCCCTCCGCCAGCGATTCTTATATGGCTCCATCGGTCTCTTCGCATTATAGCGGCGAAGGTCGGGGGGTTCTGGTTGTGGATGATTCCCGCCTGATATTAAACAATGTCAGCAAGTCCCTCAGTAAAGTCGGATACCGGGTCCTGGTGGCTGAAGACGGTGAAAAAGCCCTGGGGATGCTTGAAGATGTTGCTGCCGGACGTAACAAACGATTTGGATCGATCAGCGCTGTTGTTACCGATGTGGAAATGCCACGAATGAACGGGCTCACTCTCATCACCAAAGTGCGTGAACATCCCAGCTTGAGTTCCCTTCCCATCATCCTTCACACATCACTGAGTGGTGACGCCACCAAGTCCGCCGCCAGTAAGTGTGGGGCCAACGGATTTGTTGTGAAAAACGACATAAACAGTATATTGGAACTGTTGGCCGAGCTGATGCAACAAAATGTTGCGATAGGTGCTTGAACCCGGCCGGGAAAGGTCCACGTCTGCGGCGTTTTATCCTCCTGATCTCGTATACCCTCCTTTTGGCGTTAGCCCTGGGCAGCCTCTACCAGTTTATAGAGCATCGATTTCTTCTCACTGATTGGATTGCCGCTGCATGGGTCAATGCTGTCCTGGCTGTCGTGGTCGTCAGCATGCTTTCCCGCAATGAGTTATGGCAGGCATGCCGGATCAATCAAAGTCGTTTGATACTGGCTCTCGCACCAGCGGTATTCTGGATGGGAGGGGCCTTTTTCCTAACCAGACTGCCTGGGGCCCTACCGGCACCGCAGATGTCCGGGGATATCGGACAACAGTTGGTGGCCTTGGTCATGTTTATCCCTTTCGTGGAGGAGCTGGTTTTTCGGGTCGGTTTGGGAGGGTTTTTGCGCCGTATTGGTGGCAATTTATGGGGTGGATATTTTTCTGCCGTACTTTTTTCGCTGGCACATAGCTTTCCCACCTGGGAGCGTTTGATGGGCGGGCAAAGCGGCTTGGTGCTGGGGCCTTTGGTCCTTGGGATTTTTTTGGAATGGTTATGGATAAAAACGGGCAATTTTTGGGCTATATGGCTCTTTCATGCGGCCGCTAACAGCACGATTTTCATTTTTGGCCGTTGGGATACCCGGTGGTTTCAGTGGTTGGATTTTTTATTTTCATGAATTGCTGGTAAACTAAAGGTGAGTCGAATGGATGGTGGATATGGATCCCAAAGATCAAAATATAGCCGAGACTGAAGGTGGCTCCTCCTCTGAGCAGGAAGAGCGGATCAAGCAAATGGTCAAGGTGGTGTGTATCTGCAAAGGAATCACACTGGCGCGGGTTTTACCCGCTTTGGAGGGGTCGGAAACTGTTGCTGACGTCAACCGCAAAGCGGGAACCGGGAGTGGCGGGTGCAAGGGGGAACGTTGCGGTCCTCGCATTAAGATTTTGCTGCGCAAGTATAAAGAGGCCAAAGGTCTTAAACCGTAAAAATTGCTCAGGTCTGAGTAGAAACCTTGATGATATAATCCACCGCTTCCGCCATGGTGTTCACGTAACAATCCGCCTCAGCATGGTTGGTATACTGGTCGCTGGTGATTTGAATGGTGCGGATACCAACAGCTTTGCCACAAGCCACGTCTGAATCTTTATCCCCAATGAGAAAGCTTGCATCCCAGTTAATGGCATAGTCCTGGCGAGCCTGCTCCAGGAGGCCGGGTTTGGGTTTGCGGCAGGCACAGTCGATCGCGAACTCCCCCACCACTCCCGATGGGTGGTGGGGACACATATACAGGGCATCCCAGGCTGTTCCGCCTAGCTCAATAATCCGTTGCTGTAAGGCTGTGTGAAAGCGATCGGCATCTTCTCGTCGAAAGTATCCCCGCGCGATGCCGGATTGATTGGTGATGATGATGAGTAGAAACCCACGTTTCTTCAGACGAAGGAGCGACTCGGGTACCGTTGGCAGAACCACAAGGTCCTCAACTTTTGACACATAACCCTTGTCTTCATTGAGGACCCCATCGCGATCGATAAACACGGCTGGTGTCGGTTTACTCGTTGGCTTTTTCATAGAGCCAGTTGCGATCCTTTTCCATGGCGCCATAGGGGGCGCAGAAGAGCAGCAGTTTTTTGGTGGCCGCCACGATTTCAGAGGCTGCTTCCCCTGAAGCAACCATGAAATTCAAATCTTTGAGGAGCTTTTCAGCCTCCCAGTATCGTTCCAGCGGGAAGTTGATCTCCACCACCTTGCCCAAATCCTTGTAGGACTCCATATTTTTGCCTTGGAGAAAAATATTTTTGCCACACACAAGGTATTTTTTGATCAAGGGTCAGCCCTTTTTCTTGCTACTGGTCTTTTTAGTGTCGGCTTTCTTGGTGGTCGTGGTTTTTTTGGTCGCAGCCTTTTTGGGCTCTGCTTTGGCTTCTTTGGTCGTGGTTTTTTTGGCGACTACTTTCTTGGTTTCCGACTTGGCGTCTTTCGTGACGGTCTTTTTGGCTGCCACAGCTTTGGTTTTGGCCTTAGGGGCGGCTTCATCCGCTGCTTCTTCCGCATCGTCCGCCTCGCTGGCTAACGCTTTGGTGACGGGACTTTTCTTTTCGACTTTGGGGGCTGGAGCCGCTGATTCGTCCTCGGAAGCCTTGATTTCTGTCTGCACAGTTTTGTAAAGGCGCTGCCACAGTCCATTGTCTTTGCGAAGCCAGGCTTCAAAAAGCTTGCGGGCCGGGCGATTCAACAGGGCGCTTTCCAGGAAATACTGGGTAAAGTCCTTGGGCTGAGTTTTGACCTTCAACTCGGAGACGTGGTGTGACAGAATCAGGAGTTCACTCCCGCGGGCGCGTAAGACTAAGCTACCTTGAATTGCAAGAATCTCGACTGGAAGCACGATCATACTCCTGAAAAAATTAGGCCATTTTCTTGATTTTTAACAGAAAACAGAGGGTTGGAGCAACTTTTTTTACAGGGCCTTAAGTCTAGGGGGTGGCTTTTTTGGAGCGGCAATCCGCTTGGTCTCCCGAGGACATGCCTTCGTTTTCCAGGCGACCGGCGGCATTGTGACGGGCTCGATAGACCATAAATGGATAGGATTCCTTAGATCCCTTTGGGCTATACCCAAGTATTTGCTTGAGAAAGAATCCTTTGAAGAAACGTTCCATACTCTGGAACTCCTCCACCATCGCCGGGTCCAGCTCAAAGTTTGAACAATCCACCAGGAGGTTCCATTTGGAATGCCACTGCATCAGATTGTTAGTGATTTTGCTTTTGAGGGTGGTGATCTTATCCTTGGAGTCCAGAATAACGGGGACAGAAAACCCCAATTCCATCACATGCTGGGCAAAATGATTTTGAATTTGAATGGAGGAGCGAAAATCCGTGGGCTCTGCCCCAGGACGCTGCCGGATACCGATGGCGGACAGCGCCTCCTCCTCACGGGGATGGAATTCAAAGGGTATACAGACTGCCATCTCTGAGGGGGAGAGCCCCCAGAGGACTGCCTTCTTGAGAAAAAAGCCTTTCAGGAACTTTTCCATGCGGGCAAAACTATCGGTCAATTCCGCCGTGTCGCCCTCGAGCTTCAGATTTGTCCCATCAATCATTGCTTTGTAAGGGGAATGCCAGCTGCTCAACGCCTTGAGCCAGGCCTGGCGCAAGGCCATGACGTCCCCATCCCCCCGGATAACGGTCGGTTCGGGAAAAGAAACGAACATGATCTTTTGCTGATAGTCATGCTCAAATTTGACGTTCATGGCGGTTGCCTCAAAATCAGCGGCTCAGTAGTTTTTGGATTTCTGCCCGCAGTGTTTCACCGGACCGTTGCCCCACAAACTTCTGACCGTTGATGAAGATTGTGGGGGTTGAGTCAACACCGGCCTGGTTGCCGACATTGATGTCATCCTTGATCTTGTTAAGGATATCATTGGATGCCTGGCATTCTTTGATCTGGGAATCCGTCAGACCGACCTCCCTGGCCCAGCTGACCAGATTACTGGCGCTGATATCTTTTTGTCGGTCAAAAATCTTGTCATGCAGATCCCAGAACTTGCCGATCGCGCCCGCGCAGCGGGTCAAGATGGCAGCCGTACAGGCGTTTTCATGCATTTTCCGGGGGATGCCGGCATTGCAGGCATTGTCGAGTGGGTAGTTCTTAAAGACCACCTGAATGGAGTCCCCAAACTCTTTTTTCATCTGACGGACCTGCTCAAAGGCCATGCGGCACGCAGGACACTCGAAATCCGCAAACTCCACAATAACCACCTTGGCTTCGTCGCTGCCGGAGCGGTAATCCTCGCCCATGCCCGAAAATGCGGAGCGGTCGATCTTAAATTCAAACCTGGCAGGTGCCAGATTGGACATCTCCGAGTCATGGCGAACGGTGGCGATATCGGTCTGGGGTTTGTCCTCTTTAAAGTCCTTGGGAGCTGGTTTGAACAGCTGATAACTCCCCACCGCCAGAGCGATGCCGATCACTACATACGAGCTCCCGTTGCTGATCCCCTGCCAAAAATTTTGGGTATCAACGTCTTTTTTGTTCAAGAACAACCAGGCTCCCTGAAGAAGATTAATCCCGTAGACACCGATACAGGTGAGACAAAGGGCGCCGATCTGCAGAGCAGAGATGGCTCCCAGCACAATGGACGCCAAAATGCCGATGATGACGAAGGCGCTGTATGTCTGGGCGACCTCCCGGGCGTAGCGAGGTTTCCACAGCCCGAATCCCATGAGGATAATCAGCCCCAGAAAAAAGCCCCCACCCCAAACCCCCAGGGGAATATTCAGAATTTCCGCATAGCTGCTTTTGGCAACGTCGTCGCAGTTAAAGGTTGCGTTGATGTTGCAAAATGCATCGGTGGCTCCTGAAGCTTTGACCGCCAAATGGTGTTTGGTCGAATAGATGCTAATTCCTAGACCGATCAGCGCCAGGATGATCGCGCCCAGCGCAAATGACGAGCGGAGAGGTGCCCCTTGTTTTTCAGCGTGACGATCGGCGCTCATAGAATCTCCCTTGCAGCAGAGTCAAATCCTTACTTATAAGCCACTATGGTAAACAAGGTGCTTCAAATGCGCAAGTTTGTCTGTAATTTCGCTAATCTGGGGTGAATTTAATCCGGTGTCGATTATCGTTGACTTGCCCTGGGAGTTCCGCCATAAAAGGTGTCTGTTATTTTCTGGGGGTATAGCTCAGTTGGTAGAGCGTTGCAATGGCATTGCAAAGGTCATCGGTTCGATCCCGTTTACCTCCACTTTTTCGCGCCAGCGAAAAAGTGCCTCCATCTCCTCCTGCTAATTTCTCAAAATTTTTAAGCATATACACGTCTATTCTGGCGCGAAAAAGAGCATTCGCATGTGTTGATAGCATGATCCGAAATCGGCGGCCAGC
>JAKQGS010000229.1 GCA_029556045.1 Pseudomonadota bacterium
AGGATCCGCTCGTCGGCGGTGGGTACATGGCTGTGGGTGCCATAAACCAACGACACCCGCCCGGTTAAAAACTGCCCCATGCCTTGTTTTTCGCTGGTGGCTTCCGCATGCATGTCCACAATACGGATTTTAACCCGCTCGGGGATGTGTTTGAGAATCTGTTCCGCCGCGTGAAACGGGTTGCGATTATCGGGATGCATAAAAGATTTGCCGATCAGATTGATCACGGCATAGGGCAACCCTCCGGGGGTTTCCAAAAGGGCAAATCCCTTATGGATATTTTCCACATTCATCATGTTGGCAGGGACCACCATGCGATCCGCCTGTGGCAGAAAATTAATGATCTCCCGCTTGTCGTGCCAGTGATTGCCGGTGGTGATACAAGATATCCCCAGGGTGTCCACAAACTGATGGTATATTTTTTCCGTAATGCCAAAACCACCCGCGGCATTTTCCCCATTGATAAGGACAATGTCAGGCTGGAGTTCTTCGCGGGCTCGTTGTAGGGCGCGGGTCAGGGCCTGGCGACCGGGTTTCCCCATAATGTCGCCAAAACAAAGAATCTTAATCATTTGGCATAATCAACGTACCGGCTTTCGCGGAGTACGGTAACCTTCACCTGCCCTGGGAAGGTCAGCTCCTGACGCAGCTTAAAGGCGATGTCATTGGAGACGTTGATAACTTCATCATCAGAAATCCCGGTGGGGCTGACGATGGCGCGAATTTCGCGACCAGCCTGAATGACATAAGCGTTTTCAATACCCTTGAAGGAATTGACCACCTTCTCCATGTCCTCAAGGCGCTTAACATAGGTTTCCAGAATTTCCTTTCGCGCTCCCGGACGATTGGCGGACAGGATGTTGGCGGAATGCACCACAACCGTGATGGGGCGGGCAAAGGCCAGCTCCTCATTGTGGTGGTCCCGCACGGCTTCAATGATTTCGTCGCTCTCATTGAACTTGCGGCAGAGCTCCGCCCCAACATGAGCGTGGTGACCTTCCGTCTCCTGGTCCACACCCTTGCCGATATCATGGAGTAGGCCGGCTCGTTTGGCTTTTTTAACGTTGAGACCCATTTCACCCGCCATGATGCCGCAGATGTGGGCTACTTCCACTACATGCTGCAACACGGTCTGCTGTCCGGAGGTGCGGAACTTGAGTTTACCCAGCGCCTTGAGTAGCTCCGGATGGAGGTCGGTGATTCCGGTGTCGAATGCCGCCTGCTCGCCGTATTCCATGATGGTGCGATCAAATTCTTCCGACACCTTCTTCACGGTCTCGTCGATGCGGGCCGGGTGAATGCGACCATCGGCGATCAGACGCAGCAGGGCTTGTTTGGCCACTTCCCGTCGAACCGGGTTAAAGCAAGATAAAATAATGGCCTCAGGGGTATCGTCGATGATCAGGTCGACGCCGGTGGCCTGTTCGATGGCGCGGATATTACGACCCTCGCGCCCGATGATGCGTCCTTTCATCTCGTCACTGGGCAGACCAACGACGGTGATGGTGGATTCATTCACGTACTCGCTGGACACCCGCTGGACCGCCAGGGAGACCATGGAGCGAGCCCGTTTTTCGCCCTCAAGGCGGGCTTCTTCTTCGATGGCACGAATGGTTTCCTGCGCCACCCTCTTCGCATCAGCCTCCAACGAGCGCACCAGCTCCCGTCGGGCTTCTTCCTGTGACATGTTGGCAATGGATTCAAGGGTTTTGATATTGCGTTGGAGGGAAATTTCAGCTTCTTCGATCAAACGTTTATAGGTGACTTCATCCTTGGAGAGTTTGGCGGTCGTCGCCTCGATTTCCGCTTCCTTTTTTTCAAGGACGGATAGTTTTTTGTCGAGGGCCTGCTCGCGACTTTTGACTTTTTGTTCCAGTTTATTGAGTTCATTGCGACGATTCTGGAACTCCTGGTCAAGCTGCTTACGCCGTTCGCGCGACTCCTCCTTGGCCTCATTGTGGGCGTCCTTGATGATGCGATCACGTTCCTGCTGGGCCTCGACCAAGGACTTTTCAGAATCACGTTGAGCTTGATCAAAGGTGGTCTTCAGCCGGTTTTTATGCAGCATGATCCCTAGAAAAACACCAACCACAATAAACACAAGCGCCAGAATGGGCAGGAATATCATATTGTCCACAGAGTGGGCCTCCACAACAGTAAGCTCAGGGCAAGCATCCAAAAAGTTTGGAATATAATCATAAAAATAGGATGTTATAATGATGAGAGCAAGAAAGCAACGACTTGATCGGGGCAGGGGAAAAATTAAACCCCACTGAGCTGAAACTCAATGGGGTTTATGTCTCTTAAACCGGAATTAAGGCTTGGAAACAACGAACTCAGCGCGACGGTTTTTGGACCATGCGGATTCGTCGTGACCCTGGTCAACCGGCTTCTCTTCGCCGTAGCTGATGGTCGGCAGGCGGGCTGCATCGACGCCCAGCTGAACCAGGTAGTTTTTAACGGATTGCGCACGACGCTCACCCAGGGCGAGGTTGTACTCGATGGAACCACGCTCATCGCAGTGACCTTCAACCTGAATCACAACGGCTTGGTTGCCTTTGAGGTAATCCGCAACGGCGTTCAAAGTCGCTTGAGAGTCGGAGTTGAGGGTGTAATCGTCAAAGGCGAAATAAACGGTTTTCAGGGCTTCGCGAGCCAGTTCTTCAGGCGGGGTCGCTGGTTGTTCGGTGGTGGCAGGGGTCACGGTTTCTTCGGCTTTTTTCTCGTCGTCAGTACAGGCGGCCATACCCAGAGACAAAACCAGTGCTGCTAAGGCAAAACGAACTTTGAAAATCATCCCAACATCTCCTGAAAAAATTGATAGAGTTCCTGATTAACCGCCTCTCAAAACCAAGACGGTATTGATGAATCGGTGCATTCCCTGCCCAGAACGTGTTTTGGGATTCGTCCTAATGCAGAGGCTAACGTTTATACGACCTTTTTTTTAGTTGGTCTACAATTTTGTACTGCACTCCTGAAAAACTCCCACTCGACATAAAGATAAGACTATCGCCTGATTTTAATTGCGAAATAGCGGACTCACCCAACGCTTCGTTGCTCTCAAATGCGTGGGCATGGGGACCGATTCGATCCCGGAGAATTTGGGTATCCATCCGTTCATCTTCCGGGATGCGCTGATCCACAGGACATTTTCCAATGAGCACTTCATCCGCTTTGGTCAGGGATGCTGCAAATTCCCTCATAAAGATATTCCTCCGTGCGGTGGCGTTCTTGGGCTCGAAGGCCACCACGATACGTCGATCGGGATGAGAGCGGCGGTAATCCTCGATAAGCAGGCGAATCGCGGTGGGATGGTGGGCGAAATCCTCATAAACTTTGATATTGTCCACCTCCCCCAAAAGATCGAGACGCCGCTGCACGCCTTCAAAGGATAGGAGTGCCTTTTGCAAGGCCTCGGGGCTTGGTTTTTTGATGCGACCCTTCAGGACCAGCCGCTCTAAGCTGGCCACCACCTGTGCGATATTGGCGATATTGTAGGTACCCGTGAGGCGGGTCTTGAGTGTCAGGGTTCCCATCGTTTCAGTTTGAATCACGCCCTGCCATGTGGCGCCGTCTCCGGAAGGTCCCGCACTTTTGACCACCACCGGCGCTTCCGGTGTATGCCCCAGCGTGCTGACGCGGGTGATCTTGTGGATGAAGCCGGTTTTTTCCAGCAGGTTTTTCATGCCCGGATCATCCACGTTGCCCAAAATATCGGCTGGATCCTCTACCAGATGGACGAGTTTGGTGAACTGCGCCTCGATGGCCTCCAGGTTTTTAAAGATATCTGCGTGATCAAATTCGAGGTTGTTCATGATGAGAAGTTTGGGGGCGTAGTGCAAAAACTTCGATCCCTTGTCAAAAAACGCTGTGTCATATTCATCCCCTTCGATCACAAAACACGATCCTTTTCCTAGGTGAAAGCTGTGGGAAAAATTACGGGGAATGCCGCCGATCAGATAGCTGGGGTCCTCGCCTATCTGTTGAAGGATCCAGGAAAAAAGAGAGGTTGTTGTGGTTTTACCATGGGTGCCGGAAACGACGATGCTGATTCGTTTTTTTAGAAAAAGCTCGCCGAGCAGTTCCGGAAAACTGGTGTAGGGGATCTTGTGCTCCAGCATGTATTCAATTTCGGCGTTACCGCGGGATAAGGCATTGGCCACCACAATCAAATCGGGTTTAGCCTTAATGATGTTGTCGGCAGAGTAGGGGGAGGCCACGGGGATCTTCAGCTCTTCGAGCAGAGTTGACATCGGCGGGTAGACTCCCTCGTCGCTGCCGGTCACCCGATAGCCGGCATCCCGCACCAGTCCAGCGGCCGAAGCCATGCCGGTGCCGCAAATGCCCATGAAATAAACATGATCCCCCGCCTTGATATTCAAACTCATACCAGCATCTCCTTTGCGGTCCAATTGAGTTGGCTTTGTGTCACTGTGGCATGCGCCCCAACCATCAATGGGAAATTGGGAGAGCAATGCCCGAAATCCTCGCTTTCAAAAACCGGTAGTCCCGTGCGTCGGGACACCTCCTGCGGCAGACGTCCTGCCAACGTGCCACTCTCATCGTCACAATCCACAAAGCGCCCCATGACGATGCCTTTGACACCCTGCAGAGCCCCGCTTTGTATCCACTGATTGAGAAAGCGCATCAGCCGTCCGGGGTTCTCTCCAATGTCCTCCCAAAAAATCACATGATCCGACAGGGTTTTCGGAAAGTAAGGGGTTCCGATTAAACTAGTGAGCACGGAAAAGCATCCACCCCATAGTTTGCCAGCGACCGGAGGACCTGAAGCCTCCTTACCGTCCGCAAAACGGCGTCGGATCGTCAGTGTGCCGGTGGCGTGATAGGGTTTAGCAAGGACGGCGCAAAGGGCGTCAACATCCCCTTGAAATCCCCCCTGCCCCCAGTAGGAATTGCTGGGCATCAGCCCATGGACACCACGCCAACCTAGTTGGGTATAAAACGCTGAGTGTAAGGCGCTGATATCGGAAAACCCCACCACGAATTTTTCCGGCCCCCGTTGGAGCTTGTCCCAGGGCAAATGCGGTAGAAGGTCGCTGGCGCCATAACCGCCGCGCGCTGCCATGATGATTTGTATCTCGGGATCCAACAGCGCATCCCGCAATTCCCGCAGACGATCATCGCGGGAACCGGAGGAGAACGGCCAGTTGGCATCCATGGCATGATCCTGATTTTGCACGGAAAATCCGCGACGCGTCAGATCGGCAACGTTTTGTGAAAGGAGGTTGTCTTTTTCCCGACTCGATGGTCTTATGAGGCGCACTTTTATGGATGGGGGCATCGTCGCTTCAACCCTCCAAGTTTTCCCACGATTGATAAATACTGAAAATAGCTTAGGATAATTTCCATGGACTTTAAATATAAAACAAACTGTCGTCTCTTTACCGGTTACAAACCCTGCCGGTACAAACGCTCCTGCGACGGTTGCCCCCATTTTGATCCGGTGGAAAACCGTGTGGCCATCGTGAGTCTGGAGGCCTTGGGTGCGGTGCTGCGTTCCACCTGCCTGCTTCACCCAATCAAGCGGAAGTTCCCCCGCTCCCATATCACATGGATCACTTATCCCAACGCCAAGGCTCTGTTGCAGAACAATCCGCTAATCGATCGCATCATCACCATGGAAGCATCCACCGCCCCCCTTTTGGCGCACCTGCAATTTGATCAGGTGTATGCCGTCGACAAGTCGATGGAGGCCGGCGCACTGGCAGAAAGCCTTCAGGGCCGGCAAAAGTTTGGCTTTGGCCTGGATGGTCAGGGTGTGATCCGCCCCCTGAATCCCGAAGCCCAATACCAATTTGATGTGGGTCTCGATGACGATCTGAAGTTTTTCAAAAATCAAAAACCCGAAACCCAACAGACCACCGAATCCATGGCTTTACCCTGGGTGCGGGATCCCTACGTCCTCGAATTAAGCGCTGAAGAAAAAGAGCGGAGTGCAACTTACCGGAGGGAGTACTTGCAGACTTCCGGCGCCAAAGGCATCATCGGTTATAACACCGGCTGCTCCGTGTTGTTCCCCTACAAGAAGTTCACGGTGGAACGCAGCATCGAGGTGATCCGCATTTGGCGCCAGACCTTCCCCCACCTGGCGGTGGCGTTATTGGGCGGTCGTGAGGACAGCGAGCGGCAGGAGGCTATGAAGGCCGCCTTTGCCAGCGATCCCGGCGTGATCAACACCCCCACCACCAAGGGCCTGCGGGAGGGTGTGGTGGTGATGGACTCCGTCGATATGCTGCTTTCCGGTTGCTCCCTCGGCCTTCACATCGGCATTGCCCTCCAAAAGCCGGTGATCTGCTGGTTTGGTGTCAGTGTTGCGGAAGAGATCGACGTCTACGATCGGGGTATCCGTCTGAAAGCGGAGGTGAACTGCTCACCCTGCTGGAAAAAATCCTGCACCAACGAACCCAAATGCTTCAATCAGGTATCCGTGGCTTCGATTCAATCGGCCACCCGGGAGCTGGTGACCCGCTTTCATATCGGTGGGTAATCCCCCCGCAGGTTAGGTTGACCGACGGGGGTCTTTTGGGATAGAAATGATCCTTCCTCAGACCGGGGTGTAGCGCAGTTGGTAGCGCGCGTCGTTCGGGACGACGAGGTCGCAGGTTCGAATCCTGTCACCCCGACCATATTCCAGAAGTCTTCCTCTCAGCAAGAAACGCAAACGGCTGTCAAACCAGATAGTTCGAACTACTGCTCATACCAAATGAAGCCAGTGAAATTGTCAGTTATATTCCCTCCGTCTGCGGATACAAAAAAGTATCGGTTTGGCTCTATCCAGTTTTGGCCGTCTAAGCCACTCCAACTAACGCCTTCGTAGTTTCCCAAAGCAAGACAACGCCCCTGCTGG
>JAKQGS010000235.1 GCA_029556045.1 Pseudomonadota bacterium
ACACCGCTCCAGTCCAACCGTTGGGCGGTACAACCGAAGCAGCGCCCAAATAAGCACTCAGGGTAAAGAGTGGTCCGGGAACCGCTTGCGCCGCCCCATAACCAGCCATAAATGAATCGGGTGAAATTGTGCCGGCACCCACCACTTCCGCCTGCAGCAAGGGCAACACCACGTGCCCGCCACCAAACACAAGAGCGCCGGCGCGAAAATACCGTTCAAACATCAACCACACATGGTTTTGGTGAAACACCGCGGAGAACAACGACAACAACAAAATCCCAGCAAAAGCTATCAGGCAAAACAGCGCCACGCCTCGCGGCAGTTTTCCCAAAATAGGCGCGTGTGGCAGTGGACTCACGGGGCGAATCAACCAAGCCCCCAGCAAACCTCCGCCGACAATCACCATGATCTGGATCAGCGGCGTCATCCATACGGCGGTCAGCACCGCCGCCAGTAGCGCCATCCCCACGCGGGGAATATCCGGACACAGCTTGGGCGCCATGCCCCACAGCGCCTGCGCCACAATCGCCACAGCCATGACCTTCAATCCGTGCAGGGCGGGCTCCGCCATATCACCCGGAATCGCGGCCAGGCCCAGGGCAAAAAGCACCAAAACCACAGCGGAAGGCAGGGTAAACCCAACCCAGGCAGCCAATGCCCCTGGCAAGCCCGCCCGTCCCAATCCCAGTACCATTCCCACCTGACTGCTGGCAGGTCCGGGCAAAAACTGGCAGAGGGCAACGATATCTGCGTAGGCTCCTTCGCCGATCCAACGCCGACGATCCACAAATTCCTTATGAAAATAGCCCAGATGGGCCACCGGCCCCCCAAAGGATGTCAACCCAAGGCGCAAGAAAACCGTAAACACTTCCATCAGCCGTTGAAACACCCATGTCCCCTATCTGTCTTCAGTGTACTCTGCAGAGTACAGTTTTGCCTGTTTGCCCCACTTTCGGCTCCACGAAACCAAGATTCCCGCGTTATAGCTGTCTGCGTGGGGAAAAGCCCCTCAAAAACAACAGGAAACACAGGTTAACAACCTATAACAAATGGAGAATCTTTATGAAACGCAATCTGATCAAAACCAGTATCCTCACCCTCGCCACCTTGATCGCGCCGACCGCCCTGGCGGATGCCAACAGCATCTACTTTATGGCAGACAACGTGGTCATTGAAGAGCAAAGTCCCATCGCGTCAAACGGCAACCAGGAAGTCGTATTGTCCTTTGACGTACCCTGCTGGGCCTCTTTTCACGAATTCACGCAAAACACCGTTCTGGTCAGGCGCATTCAAGAGTTGACCCCTCCCGTGGCACTGTACCATGTGGTCCTCGGCGCGGTACTCGACGGAAATCCCATGCTTCCCTGCATGAACACACGTCGTGAAACCGGAGTCTTTGTTGTCAATACCGCCGATATTACCGGGCCCTATGGCTTTGTGGCCATCAATGCGGTCCGTCAAAGCTCGGACGAACTTTCCAATATGTATTTCATGGCCAAACCGCTGGAGTTGTCCAACGTCCATAAGATATCGGATACCCATACTGGCGTAACCCTTAACTATGATGTGCCATGCTGGGCCTCTGCGGTCGCCCCGGTAGAATCCAAGGCGATTCTCGGTCACTTCATGAATCCGGCAGCCAATATGGAAATTGCCTGGGGCATGATCCTGAGTGGCAACCCTATGATGCCCTGCGCGAGCTCAACAACCCAAAGTACGGATGTGATCTCCTACACCATGATGGCAGAAGGTCACTTCCTCGGGTTTAAACCGCTCCAATAAGGTGTTTTTACGGGTAAACACCCGTTGACTCCGGAGCCTGGATTTTCTAAGAAGGCGGTGTGGGGAGAACCCTCACGCCGCTTCCTGTCACAAACTGACATAACAACATCCCAGGAGTCACCCATGTCTCACCTCTTGAAAACCATCATCTTTCTCATCTGCTTCCACAGCGCTGCCCCCGCAATCGCCGCCGATCAGGGAAAATTCGGTGAAGTCATCACCCAGCGTTACATCGTCGCCATGCCGCAGCAGGACTTGAGCAATCGCCAGCTCCTGCAAAAAGTTGCCCTGCTGACAAATTCGGTTTCATTGACGATTGAAAATGTATTCTGCACTGCCAATGGCAAGATCATCACAGTTGTCCCTGCCATGAGCCAGGCCAATTACCTCGGTGATTTTGTGGTGGAACTCTCCTCCAATTGCGGTGAGACCGCTGATGCGCTGAAAAAACAGTGGGGGGAGGCAGGATTTGAAGTCTTTACTGACGGCTCAATCGGCGCCCCGATGCCCTATGTATCGGGCAACAACTGACACCAGCGTGACCTAACCATGACACCTCAGGAATTGGATACCGCGATGGCACAAGCGCTGGTGACGGCGCAAGACTATCGCGGTTTTTTGTCGGAGGCCTTTCGCTTGCAGAAGTTGGCCCACACCAACTTCAGTCTCGCCTCATTTGCCCGCAAAGCGGAGTTCGCTTCCCGCAGTTATGCTCGCGACGTTATCCAGGGCCAAAAACGAATCACCGCAACATCCCTCCCGAAGTTCATCAAGGGACTGGGCTTAAAGGGTGCCCTGAAGGACGCATTCATTTATCTGGTGGGACTTTCTGAACCGGACGCAGTGATGGATCTGCCCCCCCGGGTGCGGACGCAACGGGCGCTGGATCGACTGAAGGAACACATGCAGGGGCATGGTTCTCCTCTGGTGGAAAAACTTCCAGATGACATTTTTCAGGACTTTCAATGGACTCTGATTTTTGCCGCCCTTGGTGATCAGATTGGTACCACCGTCAAAGAAATCGTTAAAAAAACAGGAATTGGGGAAGACCACGTGCGTCGAGTCCTCCGGGAATTGGTGAATCGCGGCGTTGCCACTCATCATGCCAAGGACGACACATTTGCGCCCGGCGATCCGTCGTTGGTTTTCACTGAACTCGGGCATTCCGACTTTTTCAAACGTTATTACCTGCACTCCCTGCAACTGATCCGCCATCTGGCCACCCGCAATTTTGCCGACCGTCAAGCCCTCTTCTTCAATGCCACTGTGTCCGTGGCCCAGGACGATCTGCCCAAGATCCGCGATGACTTGCGCAGCCTGGCACTGCAGTTCCTGGAGCGTCAGGAAAACCCCCGTGGCACAGCCCTCTGTCAGCTTAATATCGGCTGGGTACGCCATCCCCGTATGCAGCAGACGAACTCCAACGCCGACGAAGACTTCTGAATCCTGTTCCATCTCTCGACAAAAAAAGGCAGCCCTTAAGGGCTGCCCCATCCAAACGACACTCTGATTCCGGAGAATCAGGGGTGATCCTGGAATCCCTCTTCGATATCGATATGCTGGGATGCCGCATTGATCAATATGGTCAGGGTAAAGTAGGAATCATAACGGCTATCAGCAGGAACAAGAACCTCGATCATGGAAGAGCTGGGACCGGTGATCAATACAACCAAAGCCCCTTCCAACAGGGAGTCAACCTCAACTTCATACTCCGCGGCAGCGACATCAACCTTGGCAAACAGGGAATCCATGGCTCGTTGTGTTTTGGCGTCGCGAACCGCTTCCACCAGGAGATCGTCCGCACCGAGAAGACTGGCTATGATCCGTGGTTTAAGGAGAGCGCCCAAAGCCGGAATCCGCACAAGCACGGTATCACCGTTTTCATCGACGGAGGCGTGTTCTTGCACCGAGGACAGGCTCGTCGCTTTCTCAACGACCTGACGGCTGGAGCTGACCTCTGCGGCATAGATTGATGTTCCCATAGCGACAGCTGCCAGGGTCAACATCGATAGAAAAATCTTTTTCATAATAAATCCTTTCATGTTAAATAAACTAAGCATTATGCTTTTAATAAAACTTTATCGCCCAACACCGCCCTTATATGCCGCCGCAATTCAAAAGGCCCCATAAAATAATTTTATGATGTCCATCAGGATCCTGCGCATTTGTATTGGCTCGTGAGCCAACGTGATTTATAAAATATAAAGTACTGAAAAATACGCCAAATTGTCCGGCTTATGGATTGACCACCGTGGCCTTGATTGGTAGGAAGCGGCTCCCGAGCCTTCGAGCCTCCCGGAATCAGGTCCCCAACGAAAGGGTTTCTATGCGTTTTAAGTCCAGCGTGATCTTGATGACAACTCTGTGTGTCGGTTTATCAGCGGCCTGTGGCCCTGGCTCGTCCGTTACCAGCGGGGTTCAAGGACACTATGAAGACGCCACAGCGAAAGATCAGGCCCAGTATCATGGTCAGCAGACGGTGATTCACGAGCATGCCCCCACACAAAGTGTGCTGGTAGGACTCCCCCTATTGACCGACTATAAGCGCGAAGACCTCTTGCAGGCGATTCTGGAGGCGGGTGCCGA
>JAKQGS010000239.1 GCA_029556045.1 Pseudomonadota bacterium
TCATCGTGCGGGCAAAGACCTCAGCCCCATTGCTCATCAACCCTTGCCGGATCAAGGTATAGACGGTTTTGACCTGATTGGCCTGCACCGCTTCTGCCATTTCGGGCAACAATACACTCTCTTCGTTTCCCTTCCACACAACCTCCGTCAGGTGCTGTTCAATAAAAGCAGCAATCTCCTTTGATGGACGTTGGGCTGCCAGCTTCCAGCCTGCCTGCCGGGTAAAGTCCCGATCGGCGGTGACCACCTTTTGCATCAAAGTGACAGGATATGCCGGAGAATAGGTCAAAAATAGATTCACAGCGTTGGCATAAATCGCGGGATCGACGGACTCACCACCGTCCGCCAACTTTTGCTCCGCCCATGCGGCCATTTCTTTTTGCTCTTTGCGTTGCACCACGACCTTTTTGGTATCCTCGAGGGTTTTACCGCCGAAAGTAATGGCGGCCTCTCCCATCTCGGGTATCGGCATGGAGCTGGTGATCTGAGGCGGTTCGGGCGGATCTTCGGGAGAACGCAGCGTCTGACAGCCTGCCACGGACAAAAACGCCGCAACGAAAAACAATGACTTTAACCCATCATGCAACCGAACCATATCCATCCTCCCATCCTAGGGGTTTTCGTGCGTTACCAGCACCTGACAATGCCCGCCAAGGGCAGCACTAAGCGACTCATTCCATTGAGAAGGCTGCTCACTGTCTTTGGTGACCACAATGGTAATACGACAGATCCCTCCCATTTGCTCCACATTCGCGCGGGCAACACTGTTTCCACCCAGAAATCGCGACCATATTTCCGGCTGAATCGACCCTGGCTTGATTGCGTCATGATCGAGGGACGGACCGACCACCGCAAATCCCATCAGACGACCCAGTTTCTTCAGAAAAGAATCCGGCCAATCCACCATCATGATTCGCGGTGCACCGTCGGAACGGTGACGCAGCCCAGCCAGCAAAGTCCGAGCAAACATGACTTCAGCACGCATGCGTAAATAGGCAAAAACCAGGAACACCAGCACGACACCGGCAACAACGTGAAAAACCGTCGACATCCCCACTCCTATTCCGGATTCTCTGCGGCACTGACTGCCATTCTACTCGATCCCACACCAGCAGGCTTAAATTTGTGGTCACAAGCCGGCAGGGACGGGATTGTTTTATGTTTTCTTCTTTTTAATCAATGTATTATGACACACTTTCAAGACAAGGTGAATTCTACCCCCACCATTTTCCCGCATTGGAAAACCGGCAATATTCTGTTATTACAATACTTTACCTTAAAATTTCCGACCTCTGGATCGGGAGAGGGGGGACCTTGGCTTTACGCAGCATGACCGCATTTGGTGTGGGAGAGGCCACGGGTAGCCTGTCAAATGTACGATGTGAAATTAAAACCCTGAATTCACGCTTCATCGATCTCAATGTGCGCATGCCGCGGTTTCTGCAGTCTCTGGAAAACGAGGTTATGGCTACCGTCAAAAACCGTCTCGTGCGCGGTAAGGTGGACATCTCGTTTGACGTTCAAATCAAAACAGTGTCATCGTCGCTCCCACGACTGAACGAAGACGTATTGAATCACTATTTAAACCTGATCCATCAATCTCAGATCCTCATTCAAAAGTCCCCCTATGCCTATGACGTTAAAACACTGTCGCTGGCCGATCTCTTCCGCATGGAGGGGGTTCTGGAGGGAGCGGGATTTTCAGGCAAGTCGGACGAGGCTGTTCGTATGCATCAGGAGCCTTTGATGCAAAGCCTCCATGCAGCCATCGATAGCGTTATCCGGGGTCGCGAACAGGAAGGTCAGGCTTTAAAATCCGCCCTGACTGACCTCGTAGAGGATCTCGGCAAGGAGCGTCTGGAAATCCAAAACAAGCGTGCCGAAGTGCAGCTGCAGTTGTTTGCTAATTATCGGAAACGTCTGGAAAAATTGATAGAAAAGCTCAAAGAATCTGGCCAACACTTGCCGGACAGTGTTCCGGAAGATCGCATGGTGACTGAGATTACGCTGCTATCCGACAAGACTGACATTGAAGAAGAGCTGACCCGACTGGTTAACCACGAGCAGGAGTTCGTCAAGACAATGGCGAACGGTGACGATGTTGGACGCAAACTTGACTTTCTCTGCCAGGAAATGCACCGCGAGGTCAACACGATGTCCAACAAATTGGTGACTCTGGATATCTCGCGCCATACACTGACTATGAAACAGACCATTGAACGGATCAGACAACAGGTGCAAAACATCGAATGAAGTATATTATCCCCCCTCATCATCCCAAAGTTGTCGTGATATCAGCACCGTCTGGTGCGGGTAAAACGACCCTGAATCGGCGTTTAATGAAAGAACACCCAGAGGTGGAGATTTCGATATCTCACACCACCCGTAAGCCCAGGCCCGGTGAAGTCGACGGTGTGCATTATCATTTCACATCTCCGGAGCAATTTCAGGAGATGGTGAATCAGGACCTGTTTGTGGAGTGGGCGAACGTTCATGGCAATCTCTACGGCACCTCACTGGGTGAAATCAGCCGTATTGCAGCCAAGGGCCATGTGGCGCTCTTGGAAATCGACGTGCAAGGCTGGGCCATCACCCGCAAAAAGATCCCTGCCGCTCTGTCTATTTTTATAACTCCCCCAACCCTAAAAGACCTTTGGGATCGTTTGGAAGGCAGGGGATCAGAATCCCTGCAGAGCCGATGGATGCGTTTTGAAAACGCCCACGATGAGATTGAACATGCGGAGAACTACCAGTTTTTTTTGGTGAATGACGTCCTGGAGCAGTGTTATGCCAAACTGGAAAAGTTGGTGATCACCGGCTCTCTGGGGCCTGCAGAATTACCTTCTGGGCAAGAAATATGTAAAAAGCTCCACGACGAATATGAAACCGCGCCCTGGATTAAGGATCTCCGCGAAAGGGTGCAAAAAGCCTGAAAAACAGGTATTATCAAGAAAATATGGGCGATATGGCTTCTTCTATTCATTGAAAGAGCTTTGAATGTCTGACGGTCAGGGCAAGCCAGTGAAAACGATCGCGGAAACCTCCCCAAAGGACGGTCCTGTTGATCCCGATCTCGAGTTTGACAATCTGCTGCGGGATCTTAACCAGTATTTACCGGGATTCAATCGGGACCAGATTCAAAGAGCCTACCGCTTTGGCGCGGAATGCCATTCCGACCAGACCCGCAAATCCGGCGAACCATATATCACGCACCCTCTGGCGGTGGCCCGCATTGTGGCATCCCTCAAGCTTGACCAAGCTTCGATCGTTGCCGCCATTTTGCACGATACCGTGGAAGATACCCCCTGTACGGTTGAAGAAATTGAAAAGGTCTTTGGCCGCGAAGTTGCCCATCTGGTGGATGGCTTGACCAAGATCGCCAAAATCAAGTTTCGCTCCAGCCAGGAGCGTCTGGCAGAAAACTTCCGTAAGATGATCATGGCGATGGCCAAAGATCTGCGGGTGATTCTCATCAAATTATGTGACCGCCTCCACAACATGCGCACCATGGGATCGATGGCTCCTGAGAAGTCTCGTAAAATATCCCAGGAAACCCTGGAGATCTACGCGCCGCTAGCGGGCCGTCTTGGGATTTACAACGTCAAGAGTGAGCTGGAAGATCTCTGTCTGCGGTATTTAAAAAATGACGTTTATCAGGACATTCGCCTGAAGATTTCCGCCAAAAAATCCCAGCGGCAGGCCCACATTGAAGAGGTTAAGCAGATCCTTGAAAACGAACTCAAAAAATACGGGTTCAAGGAAATCGAGGTCTACGGTCGTCCCAAACACTTCTTTTCTATCTACAAAAAGATGGTGGAACGTCACACCGAGTTTGAGGATATCCACGACCTCTTTGCTTTTCGAATCATTGTTCCCTCTATAAAGGACTGCTATGAGGCACTTGGGGTGGTCCACGCCATGTGGAAACCCATGCCTGGACGATTTAAAGATTACATCGCCATGCCCAAGGCCAACATGTACCAGTCGCTGCACACCACGGTGATCCGCCCCAACGGTGAACCAGCGGAAATCCAGATCCGCACGCGGGAGATGCATGAGACCTGTGAATTTGGTGTCGCCGCCCATTGGGCCTACAAAGAGGGTGGCAATACCGAAGAAATGAAAGCAGCGGACTTACAGAAGTTCACATGGTTACGCCAGATCGTGCAATGGCAGACGGAGCTGAAGGACCCCAACGAGTTCATGGAAGCCCTGAAGGTTGACCTCTTTGACGAGGAAATCTTCGTATTTACCCCAAAGGGTGATGTGTTTTCCCTGCCTAACAAGGCCACCGCCCTTGATTTTGCCTTTGCAGTCCATACGGAACTGGGACTCAAAACCATGGGGGTCAAGGTCAATGGCCGTATGGTTCCCATTAAAAAGCAGCTCAATTCCGGTGACATCGTCGAAATCATCACTTCGCCGCACCAGCACCCCACCAAGGATTGGTTGAATTTTGCCGTCACCTCCAAAGCCCGTAGCAAAATCCGCACTTTTCTCCGTCAGGCGGAGAGGGAGCATAGCCGCCGTATCGGACGCGAAATCCTCAACCAGGCACTGGCCAAACGCGAACTTTCATTGGAGGCTCTGGAAAAGGCCGGTAAACGCGACAAACTACTGCAGGCTGCTCACCAACAAAGCGTGGATGAAGTCCTGGTGGCGATCGGCTACGGACGCCTGAACGTCAACGATCTTATCGGTCGCTTGTTTCCGGAACAACACAAGCAGGAAACACTCGAAGAACAATTGGCCAACGAAGAACTGCCGGGGGTTTTTGAAGCCCTTAAAACCACACTGAATCGCAAAGCCAAAGGTGGCATCCTGGTATCAGGCTACGGCGATGTCATGGTGCAGTATGCCCGCTGCTGCAATCCCATTCCGGGAGAAGAAATTATCGGCTATATATCCCGTGGCCGCGGTGTTTTGGTACACCGCTCCAACTGCCCGCGGGCCATGGATCTTGACCCCGCTCGTAAAGTGGATGTGGAATGGTCTGAAAGACCCAGCGATATTGAGTCCTATCGCTGCTTTCTCTCCATCCTGACGCAGGATAAACCTGGCGTGTTGGCCGAAGTTACCAACGCCATCTCCGCCTCTCAGGCCAATGTGTTTAAAGCTGAAGTTAAAGTATCCGCTGAACTAACTGGCGTCTTGGACTTTGAACTGGGGGTTCGCAACATCAATCATTTGAACTCTGTGGTGAACCGTATTGAAGCAATCCCCACAGTCATCAGCGTTAAACGCAAAAACATGTCCATAAAACCGGCTAAACGCACCCGCAAACGAGGTTTACACCGATGAAAAACGCGCTAAAAAGATTGATTCTCACCATTTTCATGATCCAAACCACTACCGGCTGGAGTATGGGAAAACCGGAACACTCCAAAGTCGAATCCTCCGTTAACCCGGGAAAAGATGGCAAAATGGAGATGGTGTTCCGCATCACCACCAACAAGGGCATCAAAGTCAATAACGAGGGTCCATGGGAGCTCAATCTGACGGACCTCAATGGCCTTAAACTGGATGGCGAAAATGGCAAGGGGTCGTTTAAAAAGGTCGACTTCAGTATTCCCGGATTTAAAGTCACAGGCATTGCCACCGACGGCAAAAAGTCCGGTACCTTCAAATATAAACTTCGCAGCTTTATCTGTACTGAAGACAAGGCCCGCTGTTTTATGGAAGTTCATACCGGCGAGCAGGCCTGGAATATCAGCAAGTAAGGCCGTGCCTGGGCCTTTAATGCGGAACTATCTTTTCCCTGACTTAGCCAGGATATGCGATTTGGCGATATGAAAGTCCCGGATGATTTCCAAAAGCTGAACTTTGGCATCCAGAACTTTTTCAGATGCATTCAGAACATCCGGTGAGTTTTTGACGCCTCGTTCATATTCACTCAGGGTCATTTGGTAGTATTGTTGCGCTCTTTTGATACTTTCTTCTGCATCATGTGCCTGATGGTGCAACATCAGCAATTCATCCACTTCCCTTTCAAATTCGGACTCATATTCCTTGCGGCGGTATGTCGTCTGCATTCTTGCAGAATCAGCTTCCAATTTTAAGGCCGCAATCTCCCGCTTCTGACTGGAGAGTGCCCCCAACCCCACGGTCAGGCGAACCCCGACCACAGGTTCCGCCCGGTCTTCGGCACGATCAAAATCACGCTCGGGACTGGTATATTGGTGATATCCGGCAAAAGCCTCTAAACGCGGTAAGTTGGCCCGATCTCCCGCATCAGCCCTTAACTGCAATTGCTCGGATTCTGCCTCCTGTTCGCGCAACCAAAAGTCGTGGTCAGCGTGGGAATGCTTCAAAATACCTTCTAAATCGTGATCATGCTTAAATTCATCCGTCAATTTGAGACTTTTATCATCCGGCATCCCCAAAACAACGGCCAAGTGCTGCTTCACTGCTTTTGATTGCACCACCAGAACGTTACGCTGTCGAGCTAATTCGCGATCTTTTAACTCAAATTCCACGCGATCAACCTCTGTGGCCACTCCACCACGAATGCGTCGGATCGCGAGACGACCGTTGCTCTGGTTGACTTTCATAGCCTCCCCTAACAACCTGTCGTGCTCAAGCAAAAAAAGACTATCCCAGTACAGAACACTCGCCTTTTCCATTTCCTCCGCAAGCAAGCGCCGCGTTCTGGCTTTTCTACGTTCTTGTTCAAGTTCAATCATACGTTCATGGATCTGATCTCGGCCGCCGTTGTAGAGGTTTACCCTGGATTCAATGCCAAATAGCGGCTGGTTTTTCGTGGCCTGCTGCCCTGTTTTGAACATTTCCTGCCCGGCGTAAATCTCCAGGGTGGGATAAAACGAACGGTTGAGGGAATCTCCCCGCTCAACCGCGGCAGCTTCCTCGCGGCGTGCTGCCAGGATTTTCAGGTTCTTGGCCTCCAGCAACTCCCGAATATTTTGCATTGACACATTTATGTCCGCAGCCTGCAGAGGCAAGGTGACAAAAACAGGACTCACAAGGAAAAATATCCAGGAGGCTGGCAGCATCGATAACTCCTACTTCTTGGGTTCGATGGTAAACGATAGCTTGTCACCATGATCGGCTTTGGAATCTTTGACGTTCAGGATCAACGTGTAACGGTGCGTGCCCTTGGCGTCATAGGTACCCTCAAAATGCGAATCCTTGGCCTGAAGGGTAATAGACTCAATTTTCTTGGTTCGGGGATGTTCCGCCTGGGCCGTCACTGTGATGTCCTTGACGGGCTGTGGTTTAAGCGCCTTGTCATACACATAAATCTTAAGATCCTGCCCCTTGGACACCACTTCAACAGCGGATTTCTCCATCACCTTGATGAGGCCGCCTTTTGGCGCCTGAACAGCCTTTGGTGCATCATGCGCGTGTCCTTCATGGGCTACTGCATGATTGCCAAAGCAGCCCAACATCGTCATCACCACAAAAAATCTTTTCATCACTAACTCCTATGTTTTGAGGGATCACATGATCCGCTCTTGGTTACGATCTGATGCCAGATAACGCTCGGCGGCTCTTTGGCCAAACCGATAGAACAATGTGGGTGTCACAATGATGTCGAGAAGCGTGGATGTGACAAGCCCCCCCACA
Organism: Pseudomonadota bacterium; assembly: GCA_029556045.1. The sequence continues at coordinate 7,585 of JAKQGS010000239.1, forward strand.
ATGACCACAGCAACGGGATGCAAAACCTCACTGCCGGGTTGCCCCCTCACAAAAACAAGGGGCAATAATGCTAATGATGCCACAAATGCCGTCATCATCACCGGCACCAACCGCTCCTGTGATCCGCGGATGATCATTTCCCTGGTAAACTTTTCCCCTTCATATTTCATAATATGCAGGTAGTGAGAGATCATCATGATACTGTTGCGGGAGGCTACCCCACAGAGAGTGATAAATCCCACCAGACTAGCGACCGTGATACTACGATCCGTCAAGTAGAGAAGGATGATACCGCCGATAAAAGCCAGGGGAATTGTGACCATGACCTGTGCTGCCATCATGCCGGACCGAAAATGGTGCATCAATACGAGGGCGACACCGATCAAAGATAGCAATCCGTATAAGAGTAACTTGCGGGTGGCCGTTTGTTGGCTTTCAAACTGCCCCCCATAGACGACGTAATAACCTTCCGACAGGGGAACTTGATCCTGAATTCGCCTCTGGATTTCAGCAATCAGTGATCCCAAGTCCCTTCCCGACGCATTGCCACTGATCACCATCCTCCTCTGTGAGTTTTCCCGGTTGATTTCGTTAGGTCCCATCGTCTCGTAAACGTCGGCCAGCTGCCCCAAGGTCACCGCGGTACCGTCAGGCAGAGTTTTCAGTACAGTCTTTGCCATGTTGGCAATGGAGCCGCGCGAAGTTTCATCAAACTGGAAAAACACATCATAAACGTGAGACCCTTCAATAACCTGTGCCACCGTTTCGCCATTAAATGCGGCTTCCAGGAGTTCCGTGACTTCCCCCGGGCTAAAACCAAATTTAGCGGCCTCATCCCGAAGCACCTGGATTTTGACCTGAGGAATGAGGCCCTGCTGTTCAATCCGCAAGTCCACCAAGCCGGGGGTACTGCGTATCGCCTCTTGAATCTCGATGGATTTCTCCCGCAGCGTCGTCAGATCTGGCCCAAACACCTTGATGGCGATAGCGGCACTGACACCCGACAGCATATGGTCAATCAGATGAGAAATCGGTTGGCCAACATTGACCCCGATATCAGGAAACTTCTTTTTGAGTTTCACCCGAATTTCGTTCAGAACCTCTTCGCGAGGACGACCTTTGGTATGAAAATCAACATCGATTTCGCTGACGTTAACCCCAGCGGCGTGTTCATCCAACTCGGCGCGTCCTGTGCGCCGGGATACGGATTTTATCTCGGGGGTTGTCAGCATGAGTTGTTCTGCCGCTAACCCCATTTTGTTGGATTCCGTCAGACTTGTACCCGGGGGTGCCACCAGTGCGATCATGGCTGTCCCTTCGTTGAACTGGGGCAAAAAATCCCGCCCCATTCGCGGCACCAGACTGAGCGCTACGCCAAACAGTATCAGAGCCCCGGATATGACCAACGTGGGTCGTGGTAAGAACCACTCCAATCCCTTGCGATCGAGCCACTTGAGAAGTTGCACAAAACGAGTCTCACCATGCTCTTTAAGATTCCCACGAAGAAAATAGGAGCAAAGAACAGGCGTTAAGGTTAGGGATACCACCAGGGACGCCCCCAATGCAGTCAGATAGGCAATCCCCAGGGGGGCAAAGAGGCGACCTTCAAGGCCTGTCAAATAAAAAAGTGGAAAAAATACCAGGGCGATGATGACGGTTGCCAACACAATGGAATTGCGTACTTCACTGGATGCATCGAAGATCACCCGGAGGCGGGACTTCGGCGCCGTCAACTGGGCGTTTTCCCTCAGGCGGCGGAATACGTTTTCCACATCCACAATGGAGTCGTCCACCAGTTCACCGATAGCAATGGCCAGTCCTCCCAGCGTCATGGTGTTTACACTCAGACCAAAAATGCGAAAAACAATAAACGTGACCAAAAACGAAACAGGTATGGCTGTCAGCGTGATGATAGACATGCGAAGATTAGCCAGAAAAATAAATAGAACGACAAAAACCAGGATTGTCCCTAATCTCAACTTTCCCTGAATACCCTGGATGGAAGCCTCTATGAAGTTCGCCTGCTTAAAAACATCCGGGTTCACCACAATCCCCTTGGGGAGCGACGGCCGCAATTCGTCAATGGCTTTTCCAATGGCCCTCGTGATGGCCACCGTATCCGCGCCTGGCTGTTTCTGAATGGTCATGACTACGGAAGGCTTGCCATTAAAACTACCATCACCACGCTTTAAACGCGCCGCTTCTCTGACATCAGCGATGTCCTCGATCAAAACCTGGCGCCCAAAGTGCATGCCAACCAGAGTCTTTTTGATGTCGTCCAGCGATTCAACAACACCTATATTGCGAATGAGGTACTCCTGACCTTCTTTTTCAAGAAAGCCCCCAGTGGTATTCTGGCTGATCTGACTCAATTCGTGGTCGATCTGATCCAGGCTCAGCTGGTAACGCTGAAGTTTTTCGGCAGACACCATGATCTGATATTGTTTAAGACCGCCACCAATAATGATGACCTGCGAAACACCGGGAATGGTCATCAACCGGGGACGCAACGTCCATTCCGCCAAACTGCGGATTTCCATCGGACTGATGTGCTCATGCTCGGTGGTGACTGCAATCTGCTGAATTTGACCCATAAGTGAGCCAATGGGTCCCATGATGGGAGTGATGTCATCCGGCAACCGCTCCTGTGCCAGGTTTAATTTTTCCTGCACCAGTTGGCGGTTACGATAGATGTCACTCCCCCATGCAAATTCGGCGTAAATAGCCGAAAGCCCGATTCCCGACTGCGAGCGGATGCGTTCCACACCGGGGAGTCCCGTGAGGTAGGACTCAATCGGCAAGGTGACGCGGGTTTCGACCTCTTCCGGCGCCATCCCATGGGCTTCGGTCATGATCGTCACCGTGGGTTTTGTGATGTCCGGAAAGACGTCGATCGGCAGTCCGCTTAAAGACAGGCCACCATAAACCACAATGACAGCGGTCAACGCCAGCACCAGACTGCGATAGTTCAGTGCCAAACGAATAAAGAAGTTTAACAAGGAAAACTCCAATTATATTTGTTTCATTATGCCCTTAGATCCTTCACTTCGCTCGGGATGACG
>JAKQGS010000244.1 GCA_029556045.1 Pseudomonadota bacterium
CGGATCCAAACCGTTTGCCGGAGGAGCAACAGCCACCACAGCCGGTCGAAGAACAACCCCCTATGCCACCGCCGGTTGAGGAGCCACCACCGCCCCCGGATCAGGAGCCACCGCAAAGTATCAATGCGGGGGCTTCCGCTCCAGTACAGATGCCAAAACCAGCCAAACCCAAGGCGGATGGCAAGGAAACCGCTGGAGCCGACGCCGTGCCACCGGGGCAGGAGCTGGTGAATATCGACTTTCCTGAGCCTACTGAAATTAAGGACATTATCCGTGCGGTGGCCCTGTGGACCGGCAAGAATGTGATCCTGGGCAAAGGGGTCTCCGGAAAAGTGCAGATGATTTCGCCCCGCAATGTGACCAAGGAAGAGGCCTACCAAGCCTTTCTTTCCGCCTTGAATGTGGTGGGTCTGACCACGGTGGAAACCGGCAAGATCATCAAGATCATGCCCTCCCGGACAGCGCTGCGGGGGAACCTGCAGATCTATCAGGGATCAACCTGGGCTCCCAAGACCGATAAAATGATCACCCAAATCGTGCCGTTGAAGTATATCGATGCGAAACAGATTCAGACCACGCTGAGCCGGTTGGTCTCCCCCAACTCCATGATCGTCTACCAACCCACCAATACCCTGATCATCAGCGATACCGGGTACAAGGTGGCGCGTATTCTGCAGATCATTGAGATCATGGATGTAAAAGGCCAGCAGCCGAAAGTGGCCTTTGTACCGATCCGTTATGGCGATGCTAAAACCATCTCGCAGAAAATTGGCGAGATCATGAAGGCATCGGGTACCGACACCACCAATAAATTTCGCAGCTATAAGGTCACCATCGATGAACGCAGCAACTCCGTTATCGTCTTTGGGCCACCGCAGACCATCAATGATGTGACGGCGTTGATCAAAAAATTTGATTTCCCCATCGACGATCCCGCCAACCAGTCCGCCATCCGGGTGCGTTTTCTGGATTACGCCGATGCTAAAAAACTCGCCACCACCCTGTCATCTCTGGCACAGGGGGGCAATAGCAGCAGCGCGAGCCGGACCATCGGTTCCCGGGTGACCACCAAATCAGCGGCTGGCGGCGTCGCAGGCAGCGAGCCGGCTCCCGTTGCGGATCTGGGCAACAATTTGAAGATCACCTCAGACGAAAGCTCCAACTCACTATTGATCACCGGCAGCCGTTCCGCCTATGAGGCGGTGAACTCCATCATCCGCAAGCTGGACCAGGCGAGACCGCAGGTCTACGTGGAGGCGGATATCATCGACGTCAGCATGGACAACGGCTTTCAGTTCGGTACATCGTGGCTGTTGGGGGCGGGCAAGGATAAGGGCGGCAAAACCGCCATCACCTGGCAGGGGAACCGTATTCAGGATTCACTGGTAGGGCAACGTGCCAATGCCACTGATATTGAAAAAGTGAAAGCTCTGACCCCGTTTGCCAACGACAGCATGACGGTGGGGGTGATATCCGGGGCATCCTTTGATATACCGGGGCTTGGAAAAATCTCACCCCTTGGGATCATCAACATGCTGAAAGAAGACGGTAACAACCGGGTTCTATCATCGCCGCACCTTCTGACCTCCAACAACGAGACCGCCAAGATCACAGTGGGTGAAAAGGTTTTTTATAAAACTGCCGTCCAGTCAACCATTGCGGGGGGTGGGGCGATCGATAAAATTGAATCCGAGAAGGTGGACCTGAAACTGGAGATCAAACCCAATATCAGCCAGACCGGCAATTACATCACCCTGAAGTTGGACCTGCAGGCGGATGAGGTGGCTCCGGGTATTCCGGGAGCTCCGCTTGGAGTGAACACCCGCGCCTCCTCCCAGATCGTGACGGTGCGCAATGGTCAGACAGCGGTGATTTCCGGTCTGGTGAAAACCCGCGAAAAGGAAGCCTTCAAAAAGATCCCGCTACTAGGGGACATCCCCATCCTCGGGTGGCTGTTTCGTAATTCCGATATCAAAAAGACCACTTCAAGCCTTATGATCTTCTTAACGCCCCATGTGGTATTTGGTGCGAATGACCTGGCGGCGATTTACGAGAAGAAGGTGACGGAACGGGATGCTTTGATGGCCAAGGCGTTTGGGGTGGAAAAGGACGACGACTTCATGCAGATGCTGCCCCAGCTCGAAGACGGAAAATTCAAAGCTGATAATTTTGACATCAAAGAGATGGAGCGACGCGAAAAATTGCAGCGGGAAATCCGCCAGGACATGGGTTATGAGGATGCTCCGGTATCAGCGAGAGTCACTTCGGAGAGCTCCACGACGGTGCCGGCGATTCCCATTGAAGAAGCGGGTGGAACCAGTGGGATGGATCTGAATGTACCCGAACCAACGGATGGCGGGGGTGGGGGTGGAGAAGGTGGCGTG
>JAKQGS010000250.1 GCA_029556045.1 Pseudomonadota bacterium
CGCTCGGGCCATGAATGGTCGCAGCGAGCGGGCTCAAAAGGATGTCAAGCAGATCCAGGACATCATCAGCCTGTTTCAGATGGGGCCCAAAACCGGCAATCCCGTCTTTGTGGAGGATTACGCCCGTGATCTGGGTGATAAAATCCGCTCCGCCTGTCCGTCCGGACGGGTGACCGGGCTGACCTCCGTGCGGGAATCCAATAAATACCCAGTTATCAGTGGCGAAATTGTTAAAATCACAGGCTATTGCCTGTCGCGCAAGTGAACAAGGAGGTTAGGATATGCGGTGGATGACGCTGGTTCTGGCTGGCTTTCTCGGTGGTTGTGTATCGTTAAACAGCGTTTCTTTGACTCAGGTGCCCAAGGAAAGAAAAAATATCGTCACAGCGGAAGCATCGAAGATTATAATTTTAGGATTTACATTCTCCAATGAGTATATCGACGAAGCTCATCGGCAACTGATGGCCAAATGCCAGAATGGCATGATTCAAGGGATCTTGACCAAAGATGAAATGACTAATTATTTCATCGGCATTGTGATGAAGCAAAAAGTCTTTGCCAAAGGCTACTGCATCAAGGGAAAGGGCCAGGACAATGCGTAAGTGGTTGATGCTCCCAGCTCTGGTCGGAGCAGCCTTTCTAACGGGATGTACCCATAGTGTTCACATGGTGCATGCCGGGGATTTTTCTCCTTACAAGGGTGAAAAATCCGGTAAACACATTGAAGGCAAAGCCCAGCGGCGTATTATTCTCGGGTTTACGGGTGATACCAACTATGTGGAAAGAGCCTTTGAGGAACTGAAGTCCAAGTGCCCGAAGGGGCGCATCGTGGGGGTGACATCGGAATTCACCACCAGTCACGGTTTTTTGTCCTGGGATAATAAGGTTATCATGAAAGGTGAGTGCGTCGGCTAATCGAAGTCGGCGCGTTTGTCGACGATGGCGGCGTTGCTTAGTCGGCTGCGGTCCTCATTGACTACCATGTCAACTGCGGTCCTCGCCTCCCTCGCGCCTTGCCCTCCCCGACTTAACGATGACGGCTCCAACGAAGTCGACTCAAGACGCTCGCTGAGCCCGCCATTGCATCATAAACTTAAGACACTCTTTGGCTGACACCGGATCGTAACCGAAGCGGCGTTCCAGGTTCTGGTAGGTGGTACGGGCCAGAGCGATGGTTTTCTCATCAAACTTACGCAGCTCATCCGTCTCCAGTACCAGCATCGCCTTGCAGGTGTTCTCCACCACCACCTGACGCTCCTTGTAATAGTATTTTTGAATGGCGCTCAGGTGTTCCTGGAATACTTTGGCGAGGTCCATCGCATCCTGCGGGTGATCCAGCTTGTAGGCGGCGATTTTTCCCAGCAGCGAATCCCGGTGTTTTTCAATGGCGCCAGAAATATTTAATATCTTTTCCACTTCCTTCATCAGGGACTCGTTGGGTTCATCATAGGACTGCGTTGCCTTATTGTAGATCTTTTCCTTTTTAACCTGCGCCACCACGTTTTCCACGTAGCGGCTGAGCAGGGAGGCATATTGCTGTTCTTCCACCAACTCCATGGCCACCGTTACTTCATATTCAAATTCAGAGGCAAATTCCGCCTGCAGGGCTTTGATGAACTCCGCTGGCTGATGGTAGCGTCCTTTGGGTTCGAATTGAAGAAACTCATAAACCGAGCGGTCCTTAACCAATACCTCCAGGGCATCAAAAATCGTCATGGGGGTGATGGTGGCGTGCCGCGGATACTGGGCTGCCTTATACAGGATGCTGCGAACCTCCCGCGGCGAGGCCCCAAAACGACCCTCATAGACGATGGTATTCTGGTACTCTTCGATCAGATCCGCGGTGAGTTCCTTTAAGACCTGTTCCTCGTCCTCTTTGAAAACCGGTGAGAGGGATTTCCCCTCGTAGAGCTTCAGTTTGGAGCGGGGATCAAGGCGGGTGATCAGAGCTCGATACTTGCTGTCATAATGCTCCGGCTCCGGCTGCTTGAGGCGGGTCATCACCGCCCAAGTGGCCAGCAGGCGCATCGTATGGGGAGCAATGGGCTTCAGTTTACCCAAAGTTTTTACATCGCTGGCGTAGATTTGCTCCTCTTCTTGCGCCGTCAGCAGGTACGGGGCGGTTACCAGCTCAAACCGGCTTTTGAACGAAGCAAAATCCGGCAGGGTTTTAAAGGCGTCCAGGTGCTTTTCGTTGGTGGTGCCAAAAAAGACTACGTCAATATTAGCGGTGGAGGTGATGAGATTCAGGGTACCCTTTTCCACGGTGCTGAGGAGGTACTTAAAGGCCTCGATGGGTCGCTTCAGCATGTCAGAGAATTCAATGATGCCGCGGTTGGCCTCCACCAGAGGGCCGCCGGTCTCGAAAAAGGAAATATTGTGCAGAACCGGCGGCAGATTGGCGATATTGCGATCCATGGTCAACTGTTTTTCTCCTGCATCGATCGACATCTGGGGTTCCACCGTGCCCACCCCGATGCGGTACTGGCGGGAGTAAAAGAAACGCTCCACCTGCACATGGCGCAGCACCATGGTGAGGTCTCCGTCATAGGCTCCCAGAAGATTTTCCAGGATCAACTGATTGCGCTTGGAAAGACCCGACAAAAGGATATGTGGGGGGAGTTCCACGTCTTCCGGCTTGATGCCCTCACGGGCGGCGATCATTTCCCGTAGCCAGATTTCACGCTGCGGCATGGGGATCAGAAAAATCGGATTTTCCTTGAACTCCGAATGAATCTTTGAGGCGATTTTACTCTCGTCCAGCAGTGCAAAAGAGGCTGCCAGCTGACTGTTGCGGCTGCCGGTTTCCTTGAGAAATCCAATGGGGCCGGCCTCGCCGGAAACCTGCGGCACCGTTGATTTGTCGGTGGGGAATATCCAATTAAAGCGGTAAACCGCCCCTTCATCGGTTTCACTGTATTGCCGCATGGCACAACCGACCGACTCAATGATGGAGCTTTTGGCGGAACCGTTGGGACCATGCAGCAGGATCAACTTGTTGGGATACCCCAGACGATCAAAACTGCACAGGTAGGAGTAGATTTCATCCTGCACCGTTTCTGAACCAACGATGGGCACATGGCGTTCGGTGCCAGTGTCAAAAAGCTGCCACCGGGTGGTCTCAATGCCCTTGCCATTGACCTTACGGCTGCCAAAGTACTCAAATGTATCTTTCAGATAGGCCGGCGAGTTGCGAATCATGCCCCGGGGGTTTTTCTGCACCAACTCCAGAAACCCGGCGAAACTAAGAAGGGCCTGTCGGGTTTGAAAAAGGGCGCGGGATTGCTGGTTCAACTGCGCAAGAATATCGGTCGTATTGTACATAAAAATAAGCCCTCCCTGGACATCCATTTTTGATTTTAGCTGGTCTCTGTCAAATTGTCAGGCAATTATAATAGGTCTTTCAAGGACGGTAGCTTTGTGTTACCAAAGTAGAAGAGTTTCCTCGTCAAAATTTAATGGTAAAGGACCCAACCACGGATGAAAAAGGTCTTTGTACTCGATACCAATATCCTTTTGAGCAATCCCCTCAGCCTCTATAAATTTGATGATAACGACGTGGTGATTCCCATCTCCGTCATCGAGGAAATCGACAAGTTCAAGAAAGACCAAAGCGACATCGGCCGCAACGCGCGGGAGGTTTCCCGTATCCTTGACCGCATGCGGGAACGGGGCACCCTTTCCAGCGGTATCAAAATCTTCGAAGATCGCGAAGACTCCGGTGAGCTGTTTGTTTACCTCGGCCACAATATGGATGTTCTTCCCGATCAACTGGCCTCCAATACGGATAATCATATCCTGGCCATCGCCCTGACCCTGCAAAAGCAGTTTGGCCCCCGCAGCAAGGTATTGGTCATCACCAAGGACTCCAATTTACGCATCAAAGCGGATGCCTTCGGCATTGCGGCGGAGGATTTTGAGGCGGATAAGGTGGATATTTCCCACCTTTACACCGGCCTTCGCCGGATGAAGGTGGATGCGTCGGTCATCAACGAATTTTATGTCAAACGGGAGCTGAAACTCGATGACGAGCTGAATCCCAATGAATTTGTGATCCTTGAGGATAAGGCGGATCCTGACCAGTTCGTCTACGGGATGTATGACGGGCAGGAGGGGATGGTTAAAATGATGGAGGCCCAGTCGGAAGGGGTCTGGGGTATTTTTTCCCGCAATCTGGAGCAATCCTTTGCCCTGCATTCCCTGATGGACGACAAGATCGCCCTGGTGACCATCAATGGGGAAGCGGGAACTGGCAAGACTCTGATGGCCATTGCGGCCGGACTGGCTAAAACCACCGATGAGGACCAGTACCACAAATTGCTGGTATCCCGTCCGATCTTTCCGCTGGGGCGGGATATCGGCTTTTTGCCGGGGGATCTCGAAGAAAAATTAAACCCCTGGATGCAGCCGATTTTTGACAACCTGGAACTACTTCTAGGCGGTGGATTTGGAGGACGGCAAAAACGCATCTCCAAGAGTTATCAGGAGTTGATCAATCAGGGAATGCTGGCGATCGAGCCGCTGACCTATATCCGGGGACGTTCGTTGCCCAACCAGTTCTTCATTGTGGACGAGGCGCAAAACCTGACCCCCCACGAGATCAAAACCATTTTGACCCGCGCCGGCGAGGGGACCAAGATCGTCTTGACGGGCGATCCCTATCAGATTGATAACCCCTATCTTGACTCCCAAAACAACGGTCTGACTTATGTGATCGAACGGTTTCGCAAGGACCCCATTGCCGCTCACGTGACCCTGCAGAAGGGGGAACGAAGCGAGTTGGCCACCAAGGCCGCCCGTTTGTTATAGCGAGGGCCCGTCATCCTGAGGCCTTGCCGAAGGATCTCGCACGAGATGCTTCGCGTAGCTCAGCAAGACGGTGGTGCTGCGTCATCTGGTTAAAGCACATAGGTAGCCTTCGGGCCCTGCCTCCAGGGCGGCGCGACCATAAAGCAGCGGGCTGTAATCGGAACAATGGTAGTACTGTTCCGGTTGGCAAAAGTTTTTAAGTTCTGTCTCTTCAGCGTTTTGAATCACCGCCACTAATTGGGATTCCGACCATTCTGCAATCAGATCGCAGTTCATCCCCGGGTGAAACGATGCGTCTTGATCCCCTTTTTCTTGCATCGCATTCGACGGCGATTGCCCGATCGCTAGATCTGATTGGCAGAGCAAGGCCGAGGCCAAAACAAGAATTTTGATCCAGGTTGGATAGCACGTTCTTATCATGATGTTGTTCCTCCAGGGCGCTCCATCCTCAAGGGTGGATGCTGTTAACAAATCCCCCATCGGCGGTGGTTCCAAAAGGTTGAGTGTTGTTGGATTTCTTAATAAATACAGGCATATATGTAGTTGTATTGAGCAACTGCGGTATTTTTCTCGGGCGGTTTTTCCATGGATTTATGCCGGACGGTAAGGTTCATGGGCACAGTCGTTCAGGATGGCAACACTGGCAAGTCTCCTAACATGTCGGCGGTGATTTTGGGGGGGAGGTTCCTCTCAACTAATTGAAAATACGAAATAATTTTTGGTCATAAAACGGTCTGGGAATTGCTTTATGTCAGGTCACGCCTCAGGCTCTTTCGCTGTCCCATCGTCCGGGCAGACAAGGGTTGGATGTGACGGAGATGGTCCGGCATCCCAACGATAAGATGGCGTCATAAAGGAGTAGGAATGAATCGATGGATGGTTTGGCCGTTTGGATTATCCCTAATGACCGCTGTTTTAGCATGTCATCCCGGTTCCAATGAAGTCGATGGCTTGAAGGCCACCAGTGCCACACCCCACTTTGAACCCTTCGGCCCCATGGGGACCATGACCAATAGGGATGTCGAAAAGGCAGCGACCTTGCTTGGTCTGACCCCATCGTCAAATCCCGGTCCCCACGATGGCAAATGTGCCGGTTGTCACGCAGACCTGCGCACCGAACCATTCATGAACCGCCTCTACGTTCAGGCCGCCTACCTTGTGGAACGATGCATTCGTAAAAAACCCATAACCCAGGCGGAGGCCATGACGATGG
>JAKQGS010000261.1 GCA_029556045.1 Pseudomonadota bacterium
CCATCGGTCAGTCCGACTATTTCCGCTTCTTCCAAGGCCATATACCGAACAGCCAGGTGACCCAGGCTTGCTTGATCAGGGTGATGATGGTTATGAAGATGATGATACCGAGAATCTCTGAACACATCCTCATTCGCCTCGCCGATACTCCGTCGTCCGGTGGACGATGGTGCGCTCCGCTCGCGGCGCCGCCCCAACTCACGGCAGACGCCGCAGGAAATTCCCGATCCGATATAAAATCCAGCCCAGCAACAGATGCCACATCCCGGCCTCCCGACCCTATCGATCACCACATTCTGCGTTTTTATGTGGTGGCAGCACTACATCCATACACTCCACACGAGTCGTTGCCATCGCTCCCGACGTACACGCAGACCGCTTGACTCACTGTTGGTCCTGATCTTCCTTCACCTGCGATTCACTAATTTTCACAATCAGATGGGAAAACTCCGGGGCGATGACCATGTACGCGACAAAGAAGCAGAACAAGAACCAGACGCTTCTCGCGCCGTCAAACCGCATGGTGTCCGGATCGGTCAACCCGATGTGCGTGGCCAGGTACGGGAAGGCCTCGTAGACGGCCATCCCCCAGAACGTCATGACCAGATAGCCCAAAAAATGAACCAAATGAATCTGCATATCCCTCATGTGATCCTCCCGCGACCATCCCCGGCATCGAGCCTGATCCGCTCCGGGCCGCTCCCGGCGGATCTCATTGCCGGGCGGACGCCTTGTCAAAGCACTCGTAATACTCCGGCCAGGTTTTCCCATACGGCTGGAGCGAATCGTCTTGGCAGATGACTGTTATAAAGCTGCAATCGGGATGCCATTTCAAATGGGTCATGGCAAATTGGACGGCAGTTTTTCCCGCCTCACCTGAAGCCGAATCAACCCAAACAATGATGGCTCGCGATTCAAACCATGTGGTGTTTGGCACCGCTGCGATTCTCACTCCCACCCACAGATTCGCCATCTTCCGCAGCTGGTCTTTTTCCATGCCAGCAGCCGAAGCACGCGACACACAAATTCTTCGAGATTTGAAAAAATTCAAACAGCGGTTCACTAACTCGTCATTGGGCATTATCAGAGTCAGGTCAGCTTCCGATACTTCTCGTCCGCAAGCGAGGATGCTCGCCATCTGATCCACCACAACCTGTTCGCCGGAAGCCGCCGGACCGATCTGAATCCATCGTAACACCGCTGGAAACCCCTCATCGATCATGGAGCGTGCGGTTTTTGGGACATTCTCCACGGATTGTGGCAGGTGTTGAGATGTATAACTCTCCACGTAGGGGATTATGGCGGAGGGAATTCGATAGTTGTCCTGCATCAGAATCCATCCGCGGGAAAAACCCGCGCCACGCATTGTTCCTTCAATCCACGGGGTCATCTTGCTATTGAGACCCGTCGTTTGGTCAGCCACCAGCAGCATCTCTCCGCCAGGTTTGCACACCTTTCGCAGCAGGTTCCACCATTTGAGATTGAATTCTTGGCCTTCATCAACCAACACCGCATCATAGGTTGGCAGCTTACCGGTTTGCGCCAACCTTGCCATAGCCTGACTCACTAACTGGGGGATTTTCTGTTCATTGATTTGATGGCGATTGCTGATCGAGAGCTGCTCTGGTTTATCAGAGCTCTCTCCATCAGAAAATGAGATGCCTGCCAATAATTTCAAAAATTCTTTTCTCATGCCCCCGGCGCGACAGATGTCATCCGCCCAACTGTAGAAATGTGCCCAAGTGATGTTCTGAGTGCTTTGTATTTCAAGTTCAGCATACCGGATTGTTAAATAGCGGAGGTAATGCCACTGGGAAATATTGAAGGTGACAACCAGCACCTCCTTACCTTCTGTTGCTAACTGGGCCGTCCGCGCCGCCAACACTTGGGATTTTCCCGCGCCCACCGGTCCCTTGATCCGGCGATGGCCGTTTGTGGGTCGGGAAGTA
>JAKQGS010000509.1 GCA_029556045.1 Pseudomonadota bacterium
TGTGCTGCTGGCCACCGGCTCGCGGGTCCGGGAACTTCCCTTTGCCCGCTCCAACGGTAAAAATATCCTCACCTCCGACCATGTGCTGTTTATCGATCATATCCCCAAAACCATGGCGGTGGTGGGTGGCGGTGTGGTGGGTATGGAGTTCGCCTCCATGTTTGGCCGCATGGGAACCCAGGTCACCGTGATCGAATTGGCGCCGCAGATCCTCCCCAATGAAGATGGTGAGGTGGTGAAGGAGATGGAACGTCACTTTAAAAAACAAAACATGACCATTGAGACCGGCACCAAACTCACCAAAGTGGAAGACAAGGGCAAACACTGTATCGTGGGAGTGGAAGGCAAAGAGGACCGCATCTTTGACAAGGTTCTTCTTTCCATCGGCCGCGAGCCGGTCACCCAGGACATCGGTCTCGACAAGGTTGGCATCGTGCCTGAGCGCGGTGGTTTTATTAAGGTGGATGAACACTATCGCACCAGTGTGCCCACCATCTTTGCGGTGGGTGACATCCTGACCACACCAGCATTGGCTCACACAGCTTCGGCCGAAGCGATCCATGCGGTGGAGGTGATGGCCGGACAGCATCCCCACCCCATCAACTATGATGCCAACCCCAACGCGATCTATACCTATCCGGAGGTCGCCAGCATCGGGAAAACCGAAGAGGCCCTGAAAGCCCAAAAGATTGAATACAAATCGGCGAAGTTTCCTTTCGCTCCGATGGCAAAAGCCAAGATCGAAGACGCCACCATGGGATTTGTCAAAATTCTGTTTGAACCCAAATACCGGGAGCTTCTGGGTGTCCATATTGTGGGAGCCACCGCCACCGAGATGATCGCGGAGTTTGCCCTGGGGAAAGTGCTGGAAACCACCGTGGATGAGATCGGCCATACGATTCACCCGCATCCCACCATTTCGGAGACCATCATGGAAGCCGCCCACACCGCCATGGGCGCGCCGATCCACATGTAAATTGCACGAGCGGTTTCAACAAAGAGGATTCTATCGATGGCTGTGACCGAAGTATTCATGCCCCTGATGGGTGAAGGCATCAAAGAAGCAACCCTTGTTCGCTGGTTGAAAAAGTCCGGCGACAAGATCGAAAAAGACGAGCCGCTGCTGGAGGTTTCCACCGACAAAGTGGATACAGAAATCCCCTCTCCGGCCTCCGGCTACCTCACCGCCACCCTGGCGCAAGAGGGCAAGGTGGTGGCGGTCAATGACATCATAGCCCACATTGCCGACGCCATGGGAGAAACCGCAGGAGCATCCGGTCCTAAACCCAAGGCCGCAAGTCCTTCCGCCGCACCGGCTGCAACGGTTGCCAGCAAAAACCCCTATGCCAGCCCCAGCGACTTCGTTGCACCCCGGGACGGGGCCAAAAGTTCTCCGTTAGTCCGCAAGATGGCCCGTGACAGCGGCATCGACCTGACATCGGTGCGGGGAACCGGCCTGATGGGGCGCATCACCAAGCAGGACCTGCTGATCCATATGGACCACCCGGTGCCAGCCACGATTCCCGCGACCACAATGGTCACTGCCCCGTCTCAAACCAAAGCACCGGTGCCAGTGCCTACGGACTCTAACGGGGATCTGGGGCGCCTTTCCACCACGTTCGTCGATGGTGTTGAATACCTCGAAGGGGTTCCGGTTCGCCGCGAAAAGATGGGGCGCATGCGCTCTCTCATCGCCAAACATATGGTGGAATCGGTGCGCATTTCACCGCACGTCACGACGGTATTCGAGATCGATCTGCACAAGGTCGTAAAAATCCGCGAGCGGCATATGAACGCATTTCAACAGCGGGAAGGCTTTAAACTGACCTACACCCCGTTTTTTATTCACGCGGCCGTAGAGGCTCTGAAGAAGTTTCCGGAACTGAATGTGTCGGTGGATGGAGATGACGTCCTCTATAAAAAAGACATCAATATGGGCTGTGCTGTTGCCATCGAATCCGGACTAATTGTACCCGTCATCAAAAAAGCCGGCGAACTCAGCCTGCTGGGTATCGCCCGTCGCCTGAACGATCTGGTGACCCGGGCTCGTAATAAAAAACTAACCCCGGATGATGTACAGGGCGGCACCTTTTCCATCACCAACCCTGGGGGCTATGGCAGCCTGACCTCTAACCCCATCATCAGCCAACCGCAAGTGGCCATTATGGGAATCGGCACTGTGGTCAAACGCCCGGTGGTGGTGGAAAACGACATGATCGCCATTCGCCCCATGATTTTGATCAGCCTGACCTTTGACCACCGCGTCGTGGATGGGGAAGGTGGCGCTAAATATCTGGCGACTCTCAAGAACATCCTGGAAAACTACGACTACCTGCCGGAATAATCCTCCGGCGGGCATTCGGACGTAGACTTGTGGTTAAGAGGGCCAGGGCTTAAAATAGACCGGAGCTAAGAAACCTCAAGAGGGGCCCTTGCTATGGACATTCTTCACGCTTCCATCATCGTCGCCCTGTTTGCCTACGCTGCGGCTTCGGTGTTTTTTCTGCAGGCTTTCCCCAGCAACGCTCGCAAGGAGCTGATGAGTCGGCTCGGAATGGCCATGTTTGTGCTGGCCACCGCCGCCATTTCCCTGGTGCTGGGACGTTCCGCTTATCAGGGGATTGGCTATTATACACAGATGAGCGGGATGATCCTGATTGCCGCCATGTCCTGGATCACGCTGGGTGGGGTCATTTTCTTCCGTATGCGGATGATGGGAAGTTTTATTGCTCCGCTGGCCACCGCACTGCTGCTCATTCAGTTTTTCACCCTGCCCCGCACCCATGTGGTCGCCTCGGCTCCCAGTGGCTTTGCGGCCCTGCATATCACTCTTTCGATAATCGGCGAGGCATTTGCCATTGCAGCCTGCGCCGTGTCGATCCTGTTTATTCGCCAGCAACGGGCCCTTAAAACCAAACAGCTGGATCGTCTGATGGTGGCCACCCCCACCCTGGATAAATTGGAGCGCCTAATTTATGCCAGTATCTGGAGTGGCTTTATACTTCTGACCCTGGGTCTGATCACCGGCGCCATCAATTCGCAATTTTTTGCGACGCAACCGGCCAGCATCGTCAAAGTTTCCTGGGCTCTTCTGGTCTGGGCCTGGTATCTGGTGACCCTGTTGGCCCGCAACGTGTTTTCCCTGCCACCCCGGCGTATCGCTCAGATGACATTTGTGGGGCTGGTGTTGATGGCCATCAGCCTATTTGGACTGTTGGGGGGCACCCCATGAGCCGCACCCTGCCACAACTCTTTTGTCTCGGCACCAACCACAAGATCGCCAGTCTGGATTTCCGGGAGATGCTGTATATGAAGCCGGAGGATCTGGAGAGAATCCTGCCGGAGCTCACCCATAAACACCACCTGCAGGAGCTGATGGTATTGTCCACCTGCAATCGCCTCGAACTCTATGGGGTGACAGATGGGGAACGCAATGAGGATGAGGAGCTGGTGCAGACCTTTGTGGATCTGCAACGGCTCTCCAAGCCCGAAAAATTTCGTCCCGCCATTGAATCGGAAATCCGTGAACGCAGTTACGTCTATCGCAACAACGAGGCGGTCAAGCATGTGTTTTCCGTGGTGTCGGGCCTCGATTCCCTGGTACTGGGGGAGACCCAGATCACCGGACAATTCAAGGATGCCACCTCCCATGCCCGCAAGTTGGCGACGTTTGGCCCCATCCTAAGTCGCCTGACCCAGGAGGCCTTGTCGGCCTCCAAAAAAGTGCGGACCCAAACCGACATCGGCAAAAAACCGGTGTCCATCAGTCACGCCGCCATCGACCTGGCCAATCGCGTTTATGGGGAAGTATCCGACCACAAACTCCTGATCATTGGTGCGGGAGAAATGGCCAGTGTGGCCGCCAAGTACGCTCTGAAGTACAATCCCAAAGAGCTGTTTATCGTGAATCGCTCCATAGGCCGGGCCGAAGAACTGGTGCGAGAGTTGGGGCATGGCAAAGCCTTTCCGTTGGATGACATGCGGGAACTGCTGGGAGAGGCGGATATTGTGCTCAGTTCCACCTCGGCACAGGATTACGTGGTGACCGCAGGGGATATCCGACAGGCGCAGATCAAGCGACAGTATCGTCCGCTTTTTCTCATTGATATCGCCCTACCCCGTGATATCGATCCTGCCTGCAGCAAACTTGAGGATGTGTACCTGTTTGACATTGACGATCTCAAGCAGGTGGTGGGGGAAAATTTTGAAGAACGGCGGCAAGCGGCGGAAAAAGCTATTCACCTGATCCATGACGACGCCACCACCTTTATGAGGTGGATGGGTACCTACAATCTCAAGCCCACACTCAAGGGGTTCCGCGACTACCTTGGGGATCTGATGAACCGCGAAGCGGAGCGCACCTTAAACAAAAGTATCTTTCAAAACCTCACGACAGAACAAAAGGCGGGGTTGCAGGCTATGCTGGAATCCATTGCCGGCAAACTCTCCAGCGACGTTGGCTCCAACATTCATAACCCGCCCGTCGGCATCCTGCAGGAGGAGCTGGCGGAGTCCTTGAAAATCCTGTTTCCACTCCCTGAAAAAAAGGACTCTGAATCCCCATGAGCAGCACGATCCGCATCGCCACCCGCGGCAGCAAACTGGCCCTTTGGCAGGCCAATCATGTGGCGTCTTTACTGCAAAATCTTGGCTACAAGACTGAATTACAAATCATTAAAACCCAGGGGGATATCGTGCAGGATCGATTCCTGCATGAGATTGGCGGCAAGGGTTTGTTTGTCAAAGAATTGGAAAAGTCCATGGGTGACGGCGAAACCGATATCGCCGTGCATAGTCTGAAAGACCTCCCGGCTCGTCTGCATCCGGATTTTTGCCTGGCGGCAGTCCTCAAACGTCACTCCCCCAAGGACGTGATGATCTTCAAACCGGAGTCATGGAGTAAATTGCAAATCCCCCACGGAGATCTTAGCCTGGAGAGCTTGCGGGCACTGGGTCCCCTGACGGTGGCCACCGCGTCCCTGCGACGACAGTCACTGCTCAAAATGGCCTCCCGAGAATTAGACCTGCAGCCGGTGCGGGGCAATGTGGACACAAGGATCAACAAACTCATGACGGGATCATGGGATGCCCTGATCCTGGCCCATGCATCTTTGGAACGTTTGGAACTCAAGGATCTTCACACCCGTTGCCTGGGAACCGATTGGTTTGTTCCGTCGCCCGCTCAAGGGGCTTTAGCGATTGAATGCCGCAGCGATCATCCACTGCGGGATGTGATTGCACGCCTGGATCATGCCGACACCCACAAGGCTGTGCGCATCGAACGCAAGATCCTGGAACTCCTTGGCGGGGATTGCACCATGCCCTTTGCCTGTTTTGCGTCGGAAGCAAGTCCCGGACAAACAACAATACGCACCCGCGTGTTAAATCACGGTGGCGAGGCGGCATGCTCCACGGTGATCGTGCAAAAGTCCATCGCCCAACTGGACGAAGATTCCACCATCCGCTTGGTAATGGAAGAGTTGCAGCAAAACGACTTGCCACGGATTCTGGAAGACCTCAAATTGGCCCCC
The DNA here is from genome assembly GCA_029556045.1 of Pseudomonadota bacterium. Next base: position 5,532 of record JAKQGS010000509.1, read on the forward strand.
CCGGATCTTGGGCCGCTTATGAGCTGACTTCGCGCTCTTTGTCCTAGGCAACCTTCTTGATAATATCCATTATAGTGAGATCAAAAGCTTCCGCCACACGGCGAAGCGTTTTGATAGTGGGATTCGCTTTACGCAGCGTCTCCAGCGTTTGATACGACTGATAGGTTATACCGAGATGCCGGGCCATGTCCTGCAAAGTCCATCCATGTTTGAGACGCAATTGACGCAGAACAATGGGAATTGCGATAGAATCGTCCACCGGCACAGCCAACCATCCTTTTCCTTTACGACGTTTGGGCGCTGGAATATCGCAGGTGCGATCAAATAGGCTTTCGAGAATCCCTTCCAAAGCCTCCTTTGATTGGCGCAAAACGGCATCCAGATCCTTACCTTCGGAACCTGGCGCATTAAAGTCAGGAAACTCGGTCCAAAATCCTTTGCCGCTGCGATGTAGTTTGGCGAAATAGATCATTTTCGAATCCGTATTTTTTTTAGGATGGCTCGCTCCAAGCCCTTCCCCAGTGATCGATTGCCATGAACTGGAATCGGAACAGTTTGATTCGTTTCAATATGAACCATGATATAGTGAGATCCCTTGATCCTTTCAATATGCCAGCCATTTTTTTGAAACAATTTAACGAGCTCTTTGCCACTGAGTGGCATGACAACCTCATATATTACAGGTTTTATCTTGTAATCGCAAGAGTGAGGTATGTTGGGTCTGGAATCGAATTATTGTGCTTTTATCGACAGGTGGAGTTCCATGGTTGACACAACAGCCGATAAAGTGCCTTCAGACACCTTCCTCTTCGGGAAGGAATTAAACCTATCTGCAGCCAGGATTGGAAGTGACACCTCGTGTCATTGGCGGACAAAACCAAACGGATCGGAGCCGACCAAGCAACAACGCCAGCTTATCTATCAGACGGCTTCAAAGATTCTTCTTTAGAAGTAACGCCCGATAGCCAACACACCCTCCGACTCTTTTCTATTCCGTTGTGTCCAGGCCAAACGGGTTTCCCAGTCATCCCCTAGTCCAAGAGCCCAGGTCAGTTTGCTCTGCAGAATGTCCTCCGGATCTTTGGAAAAATAGCGGGCTGCTTCCATATTGAGGGTCGTGACCCCCCAAAGACCCCACGACTTCTTTAATCCCAACGAAAAGCGGGGATCGAGGCTAAAACGATTTTTATCGGTTTTGTCCCAACCGGCATCCGCATTGATGAGGCCATAACCGAGAAAACCGCCCCCGAAGGCCCAGGCCTGGCCCACACCATACACAACACCCCATTTGTGATGGATGGAGTTTTTATCGTGATAGGCGGAAAATTTTTCGTACCCCAGACGAAACTGCCAGGCGTTTTTCTGAATCAAATAGTATGCGGGGGGCAGGGAGAGAAGGTTGACGATACCCAGGGATTCCAAATAACCCCGCCGATGCTTTTGATCCACCCGCACGCGGGTGTCCATCAAACCCAGTTCTGTGCCGGCGGAAAAACCCCGGCGCTGTGCCGCAACCCAGTCGTGCAGGGCCGGACGCAGATGCAGTTCTGTAAAATCCTCGCTGTTTTGCCGCAGGCCGGCACCGGCGGCCAACCATGCTGAGGCATGGGCTTGGGCCGGTGAGCCGGAGAGCGGTTTTTCCTGCTCAAACGTCGCGGGTTTAACCTTCAGTTTGGCGCGACGGGAGAGCATGGCACCACGCAAATCTTTGTACATCAAAGCCTGATTGGAGCCGGCGATCTGCTCACTGTAGTCGACAAAGTCGAGCGCGGTGTCCAGAATTCTAGCTTCACAGCCCTCGTCACAGCCCTCCCAAAGGTCATCGATTTTGCCATTGCGGCGCTTCACCAGCTTGGCCAGAGTGGCCCGCTCCCCCGCTCCCTTGAGCAGACGCACCCGATAAACATATCGACTGAGGATCGATGGGCGGTACTGATCCCCTTTGACCAATCCCCGCTGCCACATCACCGTATTCAGGGTATCGCCAGGGGTCATGTACACCCCCACATCCCGGGTCAGTCGCAGATCAGGATCGATGGCCTCCAGAGCCGACAGCAAAACAGTGGAGCAGTTGTCGTCCAGATAATAATAGTCGATGGAAAACCAGCCCCATTCCCACACCAGCGCCGGTACGAAGTCCAGCTGCTCGCGGGTGAAGTTTAATTCAAACTCCCAGAGGTCACGGCTTTCATAGTTGGAGTACTCCTGCAGCTTGAGGTAATACGGCATCAGGGCAAATTTGCCATCATAGCCGCCAGCCATACCCTTGAAGGGATACAGCCAATCATCGGGGTCCGGAATCATAGCGGAAAAATTCAGCAGATCATCCAGAACACCGTCTTCGCCCTCTTTGGGGGGTTTATGAAAACGCAGGAACGTATGGCCGAACATGGAGGCCGGATTATTCAAATAGTAATGGGAAAAAACCAATGAGATCTTTTGGTAGTTCGCATTCTGGCGAAAGGTCTGGTACTCGGGACAGGAAACCGTCGGTAATTGCTCATCGGTTACCCCCAGCACCTTTTGCAACCAGGCATAACGGGCGGTGAAGATGCAACGGGGATGATGCTCCAAGCCGGGACTACGATAGGTGGCGGGCTGCACCAGAGCATCCAGGGTGGCGTCTAGTTCCGCTGCGGGGTCACCGCGACCGTCGGGGCTGAGAAAAAATCGTCGATCATCCACCAGGGATTTTTCCCGGCCAAACCAACGATCCGGCATTAACAGCAGTTTCTGCCAGGCCCGTTTTTGACTTAACTTCAACTCCCGAGCGCGTTTTTTGAAGTCCGCAGCGGCCGGTTGATCTGCTCCCATGGCGCCGGAGGTCACCAGGACAAGTCCGATCAAAATAATTCCCTTCAGCATCCTTGCCAAAACACGCCTCCTCAGTATGGGTAGGCTGTCATTCTACCCCAGGAACCGGATTCGGTTGACCCCAAATTTCCCGGATGAATACACCCCCGGAAAAGGGCAAAACAGCATCCGAAAGTTGTTTAAAATTCCACCGTGCAATACGCTGTTATTATTAAATATACTATTAAAATATTGATCCCATGGAGAACGCCATGTTATGAATCCCTCCTTTTTAATGCATGCATCCCGAACTTGGGGACCCATGGACAACAACACGCTTCCATCTGAAACAATCCGGCCGCACTTCCTGGGGTTTTCTCCGGCGGAGATCCTGGCGCAATTGCAGACGTGGCAGGAGCCCAAATTTCGCGGACCGCAGGTGGTCGACTGGATCTTTAAAAAGGGTGCTGTGCATCCGGATGAGATGATGAACCTACCCAAAGCCCTGCGACAAAAAATGCTGGATCATTGGGATTGGACGCTGCCATCGGTGAAAGACCAACTGCAATCGGAAGACGGCTCCACCAAACTGCTGCTTGCGAACAGCAAAGGGCAGATCATGGAGACCGTCATCATGCGTTATGACGGTCGCACCAGCCTGTGCGTCTCCTGCCAGGTGGGCTGTAAGATGGCCTGTAGTTTTTGCCAGACGGGAAAACTGGGATTCTTTAGTCACCTGGGCACCCATGATATCCTTGCGCAATACGTGCTGGCCAATCGCATCCTGAAGGATGAGGGGCGCCGTATCAGCCATGTGGTGTTTATGGGCATGGGAGAACCTCTCGACAACTACGATAACACGGTGAAAGCCGCCAATCTGCTGATGGAAGAGGATGCCTATTTCCTCTCAGCCCGGCATATAACACTCTCAACCTCAGGCTTGGTTCCCCGCATTGAATCCCTGGCAAAAGATTCCCGCGCCGCATTGGCTCTGTCTCTGCATGCGGCCCGCGATGAATTGCGGTCCGAACTGATGCCCATCAATCGCAAATACCCGCTTGCACGACTCAAGGAATCGCTGCTGTCCTATCAAAAGGCCAGCGGACGCAAGATCACCCTGGAGTACATTCTGATCAAAGACAAAAACTGTGGTCTCCGCGAGGCCAAAGAGCTGGTGAAGTTCATTCATGGACTTCGGGTCAAGGTGAACCTGATTCCCTTCAACGCCCATCCAGGATTGCCGTACCAACGTCCCAGCGATGAGGATATCCGCGCCTTCCAGAAACACCTGGCGGATCGCTCCATCCCGGCTCCGGTGCGTTATAGCAAAGGCTTGGATGTTTCTGCCGCCTGCGGTCAGCTGGCTGCTAAAGTTGCCGACACCCTGTCTCAGGCACCCCGTCGTCGCGCCATCGTCGAGGTCCAAAACAGCCTCTGACATGAACGCCGCATCTCCCGTACCCTCACTCAAACAGCGCGATATTTTTAAGTTCTGGTGGCCCCTGGCCTCCACCTGGATCCTCATGGCTATGGAAGGTCCTTTTGTCACCGCCATGATTTCCCGGCTGCCGGATCCCAAACACAATCTGGCGGCCTTTGGCGTCGCGTTTTCCATCGCGCTATTCATGGAAGCCCCAGTCATCATGATGATGTCCGCTTCGGTGCGGCTGGTGTTCAACCGGCAAAGCTACAATAAGTTGCGACGATTCACCTGGGGCCTGATTGCATTTGTCACCGCTCAGTTTCTGGTGGCTATTATTCCCGGGATCTACCGTGGTTGGTCCCAGGGTTTGTTAAACCTGGATCCCGCCATTCTGGAGCAAACCTATCTAGCGGTGGTGTGCCTGCTCCCCTGGCCGGGCGCTATCGGCTATCGCCGCTTTTATCAGGGCATTCTCATCAGTCAAAAACAAAGCCGAGCGGTGGCAATGGGCACCGTGGTCCGTCTTGCCACAGTGGCAGCGGTGTGTGCGGCGGGACTGCTGGGATGGTTTCCCCCATGGCATGGGGCCATGATTGGGGTGTTGGCCCTCAGTGCCGGAGTGTGCGTCGAAGCCCTGGTGGCCCGTTGGCTGGCCCGCCGGGTTCTGCCGCAGGTGATGGCCCAGGTGTCGCCGCACGACAGGGTACTGACCTATGCGGGCATCTGGACATTCTATTATCCTCTGGTGCTCACAGGCCTGATCAGCCTCTGTGTGCAGCCCATCGTCACCCTTGCCATGGGGTGGGCACCGTCGCCGCTGGAATCCCTGGCGGTGATCCCGGTGGTGAATGCCATCGTGTTTTTCTTCCGGGCCGTTCCCCTGTCCTATCAGGATGTGATGCTATCCCTCCTGGGACCGCAGCGGGAGCAGTGGTTTCCCCTCCGTCGTTTTGCGATGCGCCTGGCCATGGCGTTAACACTGGTCTTTGGGGTCCTGATGTTCACCCCGTTTCTGGATAAATTGTTGCTTGGCTTTTATGACCTGTCGCCGGATCTGGCATCGTTTGCGGAGTTGCCCTTACGCCTGATGTTTCTGATGCCGATACTTGGCACCCTCCTAGCTTGGGAGCGTTCGGTGCTGATACACCAGAGTCGCACCAAACTGCTGACGGTGGCCTCTCTGGTGGAAATCACCGCCATCATCGCCATTCTCGTCACCTTGATCGCTTGGGGGTTAACCAGTGGTGTCGTGGCGGCAGCCCTTGCCCTAGTGGGGGGAAGAATGGCGGCCACCCTGTACCTGCGGTCCCATGTCAAATCGCATGCGCCCGGAAATTCTTGATTTTGCTCGATGCGGGAATTTCTTCGGTGTCGGAGACTGTCAGATTTGAAGTCACTTTGACTTAAAGGAAACCGTTTTGAATGAATCAATTTCCGCCATTTTTTAGGGTTTTATCTGGATAACACCGAACAGAGGGAATTTTAATTTATTAGTAGGACTATGCTTAGGATGAAGAAGGATCGCGAACTTTTCAGACCTAAAACCTCATTAAAAGCTTTTCGACCATGTTCCGACGGGAGACTGATTCAATACGCTCTGCAAATTTTAACGCAGCCTTCATGCGAAAGGTCGCAGGTAACTCCAATTCCGGCAGTGAGCGAAACGTCCGGGAGCGGGTTGGACGAAAGTATAAGAAATCCACCAAGGATTTCTCCGGTGTGGCCATTTGAGCCGGCCCCCCGGCTAATGGCTCATAACCACAAAAAAAATGAGGTGCAACCTGATGCATGGAAAACGTGCTAACAGCAGTCTTTATGATTCTTGTTTTTGCGGTTGAAACCAGATGAATCGTCGATGGTATCTGTTCAATCATTCCATGATGAAATAGCGCAGTTTGTAGCGAAATATAACTTGGAGAGGGATCCGAAATATAAGGATGGAGGTTCCAGGGATGGGCTTTTTTATCGAGTAACCAAAGACCCCTCTGGAGTCGAACAATATGCCCACTCGCCATCAATCGGGCCAACATTGTACTGGCCACCGCAGGCGCAACGCCCCAATTCGCCGCTGCGTCATTCGTTCTGACCACGAGCGCCGGGATAGTTTGTAGCTTGGCCAGCGCAGCGATCAGGCTCATTTTCCGAGTTCCTCAAGGTGACGAATAACTCGTAATTGCATCGCATTCCAGACTTCTCGGGAGTCGTAATATGCTCGAATGTCCTCGGCCAAAAACTCAACCACTTGATTGCGAAACTGGTCAAAGTCGATACTCATAGCGCATTCAATAGCTTGCTCCAAGACAGATGACGGGACTTTGTTTTGAACGTCTTGGCATCGAGAAAAAAGCAAATCAAGGTCAAATACATCACGAGCCTGAGTTTCCGGGCGCCCCGCTAAGGCCTCAATTTTTTGCTCGATGGCAAAAGTTGCGCTGTAATGCGACACAAAAGTTGGCGTCAATCGATATTCTGACAGAAGAATCGGATCAATCGACTCAAAGATGATTCCTTCGCGCTGAATTCCTCGGCGAGAAAACTCAATCTTCGATGGCACGGTAATGCCAGCGAATTGCAGCGAAACTTTCCATCGCTGTACGGTGTCGGTTTGCTTGGGGGCAGAATGGGAAATAATGGAGATTTTTCGGCTGGCAAGAATGACCCTTAGATTCGTACTATCAAGAGTCTTCTCAACTCTTTTACGTAAGGTCTCGCGGGCGATGGTATCGACATCAAAATCGATATCTTCGGAATAGCGGTTACTCCCCAAAAAAAAGCGTAGATTGCACCCGCCCTTCATTACGATGAGAGACTTATCCTGTGTCGTCAAAAGTAGGCGACAAAAGGTTATATGAAAAAACTCAATTTCTTGGCGAAGATCCATAATTCAATATTCCTCCGAATCAACAAATAAGTCAATTCAAAGGAATATTAGATATCAATTTAAAGACAAAATATAGCGAGATATCAGCCTATTACTAAAACTTTCCTTAACGACGCCTTAATATTAATCAACATATCAAGGGGACCCTTGCCCTTTTGGCACATGGCTGCCCCTACTCTGGTGACTAGAAAAATTTTACATCTGTTATTCCAATAAAATAAGCAAGTTAAGAGCAACAACCCAGCCGATTCCAAAATATTATATTTAACTTTTTAGTTAATTAACCGATAAGTAAAATATGATGGATAATTTGAGCCTCACATTTCAAGCCCTAGCAGACCCGACACGACGGGCGATCCTGGCACGTCTCGCCCATGGAGATGCGAATGTATCCGAGCTGGCTGAACCGTTCTTAAAGGACATGAGCCTGCCGGCGGTTACCAAACATTTGAAGGTGTTGGAAAGAGCTGGCCTAATTACCAAGACCCGTGATGCGCAGTGGCGTCCATGCAAACTGAACGGAGAGCCCCTCAAGGACGTTGTTCATTGGATGGAACAGTATCGCACATTTTGGGAAGAGAGTTTCGACCGGCTGGAAGAATATCTAAAAACAGTCACACAAAACCAAAAAGGGAAAAAAAATGCACACAAGAAATCAACCAAATGAATTGGTCCTCACTCGACTCCTCGATGCTTCCGTCAAAGACGTTTGGAACGCCTGGGTTGAACCCGACCAGGTGGCTCAATGGTGGGGTCCCCGTGGGTTCACCATTACAACCGTGAGCAAGGACGTCCGAACCGGAGGCACCTGGAAATATACGATGCATGGCCCGGACGGCACGGACTATCCAAACTTCACCACGTACCTGGAAGTCGATCCCTATTCCCGCCTTGTCTACGACCATGGTGGCACCGAAACCACGCCTCCGATGTTCCGGGTGACCGTGCTATTTACCGAAATGAACGGCAAAACAAAAATGGAAATGACCATGGCCTTTTCCTCTGCCACGGCAGCCGAAGAAGCTAAAAAGTTCATCAAAAAAGCAAGCGGGGAATCCACCTGGGATCGTCTGGCGGAGTACCTGGTGGCAAAATCTGGTAAGGAGGTGTTTATCATCAATCGCACGTTTGATGCACCCCTGGCCACGATGTTTGAAATGTGGACCAATCCCGTCCACATAGCAAAATGGACGCCTCCCACTGGTTTTGAAATGTCATTCATCAGGTCCGAAGTAAAGCCCGGCGGCAGTAACTTTTACAGCATGTTCAACCAAAATATGAAAATGTACGGGAAATCCCGCTACCTTGAAATCAGAAGGCCGGACCGCATTGTCTATACCCAACAATTTTGTGATGAAAATGAAAATATCTCACGACACCCCGCAGCACCCACTTGGCCCGAAACCATGCTGACCACCATTTCGTTAGCCGAAGAAGGCCCGCAAAAAACCCGGGTGACCGTGACCTGGGAGCCATTTGGGGACGTAACACCAGAGGAGCTCAAAGTCTTTATTACGGCACGCTCCGGCATGACGGGAGGCTGGACTGGATCATTTGACAAGCTGGAGGGATACTTAAAATCTCATGAGTCAAGTAGGTCTGCCGGCAGACCTCCGATCGCATGATAGATCAGCGGAGTGAGTTTTAAAAACCATCGGTGTAAAAAATGCGGTATCTTATCTACTATTCAGAACCGTTTTGGGAGGGACTGATCGATGCTTAGGCTTACCCCGTTCTTGCTGCTATTTTTAATCGCGGCTTGTAAACGTCAGACTCCAACCCTAAATACCAAAAGAGTGGGGGATGCCTCTCAAACGCAAAGTACATCGACAGATAAAATCGGCTTATCCCAGGTCGAAAAAACGCTGCTCGCCGAAATTCTCACGCGTATCCAGGTCCCGGATAATTTTGTCAACGGACGCCACTCCTATACCGCTGACATCCATAGCCCAACCAGTTCGACAGAATGGCGTGCGAATAACGGGGCTCAGTTCTTTCCACTCATTGATACAGAAATAAGTGGAATCATGGCTCTCTTTCAGGCGCACAAATTGCCGACGCAAAATTCTGCTTATCGGTTTCGCAGCAGTTATGGAACTTTGGGTGAATCCCCTCGTTGGGAAGTTTCCGAAGTTTCGGGACTCAACCCCTCACCGTCCCAAGGCTCCGCGACAGCATCCAACGCTCGGACCCTGGCAGAAAACGCCGACATTGGGCAGGTGAACCTTTCAAATGGCGCTGTTGAAACTTTGCAGGGTTATGTTGGTATGAAGTACCTCGCGAAACCGGAATACATGAATACGGTTTTAAGTGGCACCGGATCTTTCCTGACCGCTCTCAATAGTGGGACATTTCGATCTGAAGCGGATCAGATTTTTAGTCGCATCGATGCCATCGCGACCCAGACCAAAATCACTAGCGGAAAAATTCTTGAAGGTTCCACCGTGACCGTGACGAAGGGGAGTGTGGAAGCGACCCTTCTGATCCAATTTCCTGCGGATAACCTGCCAGCGACGGATCCTAATCGGGTATTAAATTCCGTGACGCTCAAATTGGGAACGGACGGCTCCGTCCTAAATGCTACCCCTGCCCCTCCTCCGCCCCAATAAAAAGTCCATATCCGGAGCAATGCCCGATACGGCAACCAAAAAGGATCACCAAATAACATGCTGATTATATTGTATTTTTTGGACTCCAGTCGCCACGTGAGTGCCTGGGATGAGCGCCTAAGAGGTGTTTGCCCCACAACGGACCCTATCGATTTCCGCAATAAAAGCAGCTGAATTCGTCTCAAAAAATTGTTAGTCTCACCCCTTTGTAACCTCCAGGGAGTTCCAATAAATATAGGGGTTTCCATGACCTTGGATCGTACCAGTCTGAGTAAAGAAGCGGCAAACATTCCGGTGATCCTGCTGGCCGGGGGATTAGGCACCCGGCTGTCGGAAGAGACCGCCAACATCCCCAAGCCGATGGTGAAGATCGGGAACGTGCCCATCCTGGTTCACATCATGGACTACTACGCTAAATTTGGTTTTAAGAACTTTGTGATCTGTGGCGGCTATCGGATCGATGTGCTGAAGGATTTTTTCATCACCCTACCCTTTGCCGGCAAGGACATTGAAATTTCCTTTTCCAAGGACTCCAATAACATCAAAGTCAGCCCATCGGAGGTGGTGGCCCGCAACCGCATGGATTGGCATGTCACGGTGCTGGAAACCGGTCTGCATTCCATGACGGGATTTCGGGTGGCCAAGGCAGTGGATTACCTCAATCGCAAAGGCTTCAACCGCTATGCGTTGACCTATGGGGACGGCCTAACGGATGTGGACCTGCATGCGGAATTGGCGTTTCATCTGGCCCACAAAAAATCAGGCACCGTGTTGGGTGTACACCAGCCAACCCGTTTTGGCATATTTCAGCTGGAGGAATCTGGCAAGGTTAAGGAATTCGCCGAAAAACCCCAGTTCACCAATGAATTCATCAACGGGGGTTTTTTCTTTTTTGAAAAGGGTTTTGAAAAATTTATCGACGGTCAGGACTCTCAATGCATCTTTGAGCAAAAGCCATTGATCAGCATGTCATCCGCCGGAGAACTTTATGTCTACCGCCACGAGGGCTTTTGGCAATGCATGGACACCCTTCGGGAAAAACAGCTGTTGGAAAAAATGCTGGCAGACAACAAAGCCCCCTGGCTACGGGAATGGTGATGAATCTCCCGTATCCCGTAATTTAGCGCATCGATCAGCAATTTTTAGATTTCCATCCAAACAGGACGAAGCATGAGTCGCAATGAATCAACCCCAGGGGCAAAACCAAAGACCTCCCTACTGCACGGACTCCGGGTCTATGTC
>JAKQGS010000318.1 GCA_029556045.1 Pseudomonadota bacterium
GTCGGTGGTGGCACCGGCCACCGCTTCGTAGACAAAGTTCCACCAGTCGCGGGCGATCTCCCGCAGGGCGCCCCCTTCCGGAGCAACGTAGCGGAAGAAGCCTCCGGAGGCGCCGCCGCTGCCACCGCAGGAGGACGATCCGGTATAGAACATCCCGCCATTGGCGGTCACCAGGAAGTCCTGCACGCAGATATTGGCGTTGATCATTTCTTTGACGTTGCCGTCGGTGGCGCGTTTATAGACCACCATGCGGCCACCGGAATTGGGGCTGGAACCGGGATAATAGACATTACCCTCATCGTCGAATTGAAAGACGCTATTACGGTTGGCCTGCCAGCTGTCGATGAAGTGCACGTTGTCAAGGCACTCCAGTTCGCTGCCACCGGTTCCGGCGATCAACTCATCAAGATTGCCGCCTTTGACTTTAAAGATCTGGCATTGAAAGCCGTTTTCCATTTTCCATGGATCGAGGTAGTTCGGGTTTTCCTCCCCAGGGCCACTGCATTCGGGAGGCATGGGGCCAGGAGGAGGGTTGCCCTCGCCACCCTGATAGGGTTCACACCCTGGTTTCGGGAGATACTGGGGCTCTTCCTGACTCCGGTAAACAAAGGGATATTCAAAGTGCAGGAACACCTCTTTGATGGGAGACACCGCGATAGTCTTGATCTTGGGCAGACCGTTGTTAGGTCCCCAGTTTTGATTTTCGGCTTTTTCCACCTGCAGGATAGGGGCGATTTCCCCATCGTCCTGGATTTTAACAAATGAGTCTTCTCCGCTGCCGGAACCACCCCTTCCATCAGCCCCATGCCCCCGACGCTGGGATCTAACACCAAAGCTCCCACGGCGCCAGAAAAGTCGGCTTTGACGGCGTCCGCCTGCATCACACCGGGTCCCATGGAGTTATTGGGACCCTGGTTGTTCATAGGCCCGGGACCGCCGCCCCCTTTGTCCTTTTTCTTGCCGCAGGCGGTTGCAGCGCCCAGCACCAGGATAATCAGAGAGCATGTCAGACCGATGCGTCGTAGCCAGCGGCCCTGTCCGTGAAATTGCGGGATGACTCTGTGTTGTTTCATGGTTTTGCCTCACCCTTGTGTGAAAATGATATTGTCGACGTCCCTAAGCCGAGTGGGATTCTCATTGTTGCAGTTGATGGGTCATGAGTTCGTCGGTTTGAGCTAAAACTTGATGAAAGCGAAATTTCTAAATCTGAATAAGAGGTTGCCGTATTCCATTTCCCCATCTTTCCCAATGTAAGATGAGTTTTAGGTCAGGTGCGACCAGAGGCTTGTGTCTGGGGGTTTTAACTTATTACACTTTGGTAAGGCCCTTAATTTCCCATGATTCCCTGACGGTACATCCTCAGCGCAAATCTTACCGTTGATAAATGCCGCGTCCCTGCCGAAACCACGAAGGAGTGGGGTGAGTGAGGCCCCTTGGGTAATGTGATGCGGAGGTGATTTATGGTTAATTTTAATTTGAAGTCTTGCATAACTCTGGCGGCGTGGTTGGTGTTGGCCGCCGGAGTGACACACTGCGACAAGAAGGAAGAGGAGACGGAGGAGACACCGGCAACAACGACGGAAGCCCCTACAACCTTTTCAACAGAGTCCACCAGCACCAATATCGCCACGGTGGAAAGCGGCATGATTCCGGGCTCTCTCGCAGTTCCCGCCACCGGTCTTAAGCTGGAAGGAAATCCCTGCGCTGGCACCGATGGATTTTTTGACTGCCAGCCCAATCTCCTGAAAGTTTATTTGGGCATGGGCAAAAACATGGTGGGGATGGTGAGCCAGATCGTTGAAAACATCGGCCCCGGATTGGAAAAATTGGGGGTTGGGGCCAAAGGATCGCTGGAAATCACCGATGGCGACGAATTCAATAAGGTGGAGTATGACATCACCTCCGCCACCGAATATAAAATCCTTCTCCATGCAGTGGCTGGACCGGCCCTTTATCTGGATGTGGCGGACAAACGCTATGAGATCATCGCGAATCTCGACAATATGCCGGACAGCGACAAGGGGGGGATCCTGCGGTCGGTCATCACCTATACCGACGATACCCACTTTAACGTCGAAACCGCCATGGCCACCGATGACTGCGATCCCAACGATGTGCGGGCTCCCGCAAATTTTAACATGATCATTTCCCGGGCTGGCGATGTTTGGACCGGCAAGTCGATGCTGTTTATGCCCCGCTGGGCCACGCAGGGTGAACCGACCTGCGACATGGAGCCGACAGACACCACTAAAATGGGCTTCTATACCGACTTTGTGGCGGATGATGATCTGGCCACCGCCAGCATCTATTTCATTCCCTACACCGCCACCTCACTGGCTGCCATCGAAGACTACGCGGTGTCCAAGGTTTGCGATAACTGGAGTGGTCTCTGCAACGGTGGCTATGGCTTTGGAGATCCCAATCCCGTGTCAGCCTACGGCAACTCGTTCTGCATCGATCGGGCGGCCGAAGATACCACCTGGAACACCACCTGTGATTCTTCGGTGACAGCGATTGCCACACCGACCTATTCCAGTGCTTCGCTGTGGAAGTTGCCAACGGAGTTGGAAAGCCCAGGTATCGAGATCCCTGAATCATTGTGACCGGATCATAATTCTTTAAGGTGAGATCAAGCGGGACGCCCGTTCTGTCACAACAGCACGGTAGCGTTCCTTAAATTTTTGAGATAGCGCTGATCGTTGGCAGAATTCCAGTAAAACCCTGGTCCACTGGGGAATCGCAGCCATGCAGGCATTAACGGCACCATCGGCCAGTCCGATGGTGCGGGCAAATGAACGGAAGTCATTGTGTGTTAACTGAAGGTGTTTGCCGTCCAGAGATAAGATCATTTCGACCTTCTCCTGCGGAAAGCTGGTACGAACGCTGAGATAGTCATATATAGGGGCAAGTTTAACGAGCCCCGTATGCGCGTCGCGGCAGAGGGACCAGTTTTTGAGATGCATATCCCCGTTGCCGCAGAGGAAGCAAAAGATCAGACGACGGAAAAATTCCGCCAGTTCCAGGGCAGGGCTGCTGCTGTATTGCCTGATCACTCCAGCCACCTGTTCCATGGTGGAACGGTCTTTGTGTTCTTCTAATTCGTCGGACAACTGCGCAAGGTCTTCCGTCAGTTGGAACCCTGTTTCCGGGGTCCAGTCAAAGCGTTTAATGACACATACGTATCCGACTTCATCGCAATGGTACAGTCCGACTGGCGGCGTTCTGAATCCAAGGGCGTGGGCAGCAGCCATCGTCAGGTGCTCGTTGGGTGGCATTTCGGGATAGTCGCCATCCGGTTTGATGATGTAGTGAGGAAACCCGATTCGTTGCAGGACTTTCTCTGAATTCAGGGAGAAAAGCGCTTTACGCTGCCCCCCCGAGATCGACTGCCCTTGCAACACCGTGCGGAAGGTATTCAGAGGTTCGTCAACATAAGCTTCCAGATGAATGGCCCGTTGGGTTCCCCACAATCTTTGCTGGCATTTTGCATGATCTCCGCTTGGATGCGGTTTCAGGCAGATGGAGCAGCATCCGCTATAGGCTGGCATGAGACGGTAATTGCGAACCAGCTCCGGGGGAGGAGCGGTCTCCTCCAAGACTTGCGGAACTCCATCGACGATGGGCAGGATGCTCACGTAACTCAAGGTTTGACGTCCGCTCAGGAGGAGGAGTTTAAAGCGATCCACCACCGATTGGCGGTGCAGGCCATACTTCTTTTCCGCCAGTCGCAATTGTTCGCCTTCAAAAAGCAGGTTGTCAAAAAACGATGGCAACCCATTCTGTGAACGATAGGGTTTGGGGGAGAGGGGCATGGTCAGGGAGAGAGGCGGGGGTTCTGGCTGTCGGTTGAGATAGTCAGGGTGATAGGCAAACTGGTAATCATC
>JAKQGS010000320.1 GCA_029556045.1 Pseudomonadota bacterium
AGCCGACCAAGCAACAACGCCATCATGGGAGAAGCCCTCTCATTAGGACGAGGGCTAGGCGCGCGGGAGGCGAGGACCGCAGTTTAGATGTGCCTAAATGAGGACCGCAGCCGACCAAGCAACAACGCCATCATGGGAGAAGCCCTCTCATAAGGACGAGGGCTAGGCGCGCGGGAGGCGAGGACCGCAGTTTAGATGTGCCTAAATGAGGACCGCAGCGGACCAAGCAACAACGCCATCGTCCTTATGAGAGGGTTTCTAAACGAAGTTGAGGAGATACCGCAATAGATCCGAGGTCGAGACGATGCCGATCGGTCGGTTATCCTCCACCACCGGTAGGGCACTGATATTTTTTTCAAGGATCTTTTCAATGGCTGTCTTCACAGCATCTTCCGCAGCGGCGGTGTGTATGGGCCGCCCGTGATGAATCTGCTCGACTGTCATATTCAGGGTGGCTTTGTCCCGTGGAGCTTCGAGCGATGACCCCGCAAAGGGGCTCATGAACTTTTTGACATCCCGGTCGCTGATGATACCCACCAATTGATCGGCCTTATCGACCACCAGAAGATGCCGAACGTTTTTATCCTCCATCAGCTGTTTCGCCTGGAGAAGCGTGGTACTCGGGGGGACCTTGGATAAGGTGCGTGACATAACGTCTTTGACTTTACGGCTCATGGTTTCTCCCCTCGGGCATGTGTCTGTATGTCTTTTAAACAGGATAATCCCATGGCTTAATCGTGGTCAATCGCTGTCTTCTCTGCTAGGTTCAAACACAGGAAATTCGAAAATGAGGGAGACGTTATGCTGCGAACTGAAACCGCGCAGAGCATCATCAATGACGCCATCAGCCTCGGGGCCGATTTTGTCGATATTTTTGTGGAAAACAATCTGGCTTCCGTCATTAATTTTGTGGATCGCAAGGTTAAAAGCATCAAATCCGGTACGGATTTTGGTGTGGGGATACGGGTTGTTTTCGGGGAGAAGGCTTTATACGGTTACGCCAATAGTGTGGAGGCGGAGGAATTGCGTCGTATAACCCGCCTTCTTTGCGCGCTGGACCAGCGAAAGACGGGCAATACGGCTACAAGTCTGGGTTCAAAAAAGATTCATCGTGGTCATAAAATCAGCAAGGGACTGGACACCTTTCATGGTACGGCTGAAAAAATTGAATACCTGAAAAAGCTTGATCTCGCCGCCCGGCGCCACGATGCCATCGCCCAGGCTGATTTAAGCGCCATCCAAAGGTGGCAGCAGGTTGAAATATTTAACTCGGAAGGTCTGCATACCCAGGATGAACGGCATTATACCCGCCTGTCAGCCCAGGTGATCGCCAGAGATGGCGACCAACAGGCCACGGGATATTGGGGGCCGGGGGGGCTGCAGGGCTGGGAAGTGGTAGAGGCCACGTCACCGGAAGATATCGCGGACCGGGTCTGTCGTCGGGCGGTCACGGTCCTGAGGGCGGGGCCTTGCCCGGCCGGGCGTATGCCGGTGATCATCGATAATGGATTTGGCGGGGTGATTTTTCACGAAGCCTGCGGGCACCTGCTGGAAACCACTTCGGTTGAAAAAAAAGCCTCGGTGTTTCACGATAAAATGGGAGAACAGATCGCCCATGAAGCCGTGAGCGCCGTGGATGATGGAACCATCCCTGGGATGTGGGGTAGTCTCAATATGGATGATGAGGGTATGCCGGTTCAAAAGACCGAGCTCATTAAAAATGGACGATTGGTGGGCTTTCTGGTGGACCGCATGGGGCATGTTAAAACCGGATATGCCCGCACCGGTTCCGGGCGGCGGCAATCTTATAAATTTGCCCCGGCATCCCGGATGCGCAATACCTTTATTCTGCCGGGCACCCATTCCATGGACGATCTCATCCGCTCGGTCGACCGCGGACTCTATGCCAAATCGATGGGTGGTGGCTCCGTCGTCCCCGGAACGGGAGAGTTTAATTTTGCCATCGAAGAAGCCTACCTGATTGAGAACGGTAAAATCGGCAAGCCGGTGAAGGGAGCAACCCTGATCGGCACAGGTCCCGAAACTTTAAATAAGATCAGCATGATCGCCAATAATTTTGAACTGTCACCGGGTATGTGCGGTTCTGTCAGCGGCTCCGTGCCAGTCACCGTCGGTCAAGCGGCTTTAAAAGTGGATGACATTTTGGTGGGAGGGCAGGCGCAATGAGCTGGAAAACAGAACAAGCCCTGATGGGCAAAGTCCTCGACATGGCCTGTCAGCAGGGAGCTCAGGAGGCCGATCTCATTATCCACAAAGGCCGGGCCTTCAGTTTGAGTTCTCAGGGCGGAAAAATCGATAAGTACAAGGTTTCAGGCTCATCTATCATCGGACTGCGCACCATTCAGGATCAACGCATTGGCCTGAGTTATTCGGAGTCGTTTTCCGAAACGGCCCTGCAAGCCATGGTTCGCGATGCACTGGCCAATGGCCGGTTTTCGGATCCTGACGAGCATGAGCATATCACCACCCATCACCCAAAACCCGTGGTGGAGGTTCTCCCCCGCCTGAATCAGGACGATAACACACCGGTGCAGGATAAAATCGCACTCACTCTTCACCTGGAAAATGAAGTCCTCAAACGAGATTCCCGCGTGGAGGCTGTGCCCTACAACGGCTATAGTGACGGTGAGGCAGAATACTATTATGCCAATCACCGGGGAACATTTTGCCATCATCGCGAAAAATCGTTTTCCTGTTATACCTCGGCACTTCTCAAGGATGGCTCCCGCCAATCGATGTTTCATCAGGGGAGTCATGGCCGCCGATTCCAAGAGCTGGATGCTGATCACTGCGTGGCTGAATCCCTGGGGCATGCGGTGCCCATGCTGGACGCCGCATCGATTCCCACGGGATATTACGATGTGATTTTTGAAGAAGACCAACTGGACAGTTTTCTGGGCAGCTTTATGGCGGCATTTTCCGGACAGGCCGCCATGGAGGGCACCAGCCCATTTCGTGACAAGCTGCAGCAGGAGGTCGCTTCTCCCCTGCTGTCCCTCAGGGATGAGCCGATGTTTGCCGACGGATTCTATTACTCACGCTTTGATGACGAGGGAAACCTCCGTCAGAGCACGCACCTGATCGAAAACGGACGTCTGCTGTCTCTGCTGCACAACACCGCTACAGCCGCTTACTTTAAAACCACCTCCACCGCCCATGCGGTGCGTGGACCTAAATCCGCCCTTGGGGTTTCCAGCAGCCAATTGGTGATCCAGCCGGGACAATCCAGTGACAGCGATGTTGCCGGTGGGCGTTATTTGAAGGTGATTGGCATCCAGGGTCTGCATTCTGGCACCAATGCCATCTCCGGCCATTTTTCCCTCGGCATTTATGGAATTTTGTACGAACAAGGACGTGAGGTCCAACGGGTCAAGGACGTCACCATCTCCGGCAATTTCTATCAGCAGATCAAAAAAATTGCCGCCGTCGGTCAGACTTTGCATGCCAGCAGCGATCGAACGTTTTTCAGTCCTATGATTCGTTTTGAAGGAATCAGTGTGGCGGGCCGCTGACGAAGGTACGCCCTGAGAAGCAGATTCAGAGGTGGGCGGTATCTCCCCACGTCCTCATCCACCAACCCTGCTGGCCATGAACGATGATATTCAGGCTACCGTTGAGGTTTTTAACCGCTGGTTTACCGCGATCCACCAGATTGTGCACCCAGCAAAAGAGATTGGCCAACACGGCCCCATGGGTCACCACCATCACCCGTTGGCCCTGGTAATGCTTCAAGTGATCCAACAGGGCATCTTCCAGCCTCCGCAATACGGCACGTCGGGATTCGCCACCTGGCACCAATACATCCCAGTCGTGCTGCCGCCACCGTTCCGCGATGTCCGGGAATTGAGCTGCCAGCTGATCCCAGGTCAGCCCTTCGGCCACACCAAAACTCACTTCCCGCCACCGGGCGTCCCAAACCACCGGCCTGTTAATGGCTGATGTAATGATCGCGGTGGTTTCTTTGGTCCGTCCGAGGTCGCTGCTGATGATTAAATCAGGATAAGTACCCGCTTTCAACCTTTGGGCTAAGGCCTTGATCTGGTCACGTCCTTTTTCACTCAAGGGCGAATCGCACTGCCCCTGGATGCGCCCCTGTTGATTGAACAGAGTCTCTCCATGCCGCACGATCCAAAACTCCGTCGTTGGTCCATTGTCGCCCATGACGAACCCCACCCAGAAAAAAAATTTGGCGTTTGACCCATCAAACCCGTAAACTATTTCTACATTCTCACAAGTTGCATCAACCGGAAAGGGATCCCATGGCTGCGTCTCGCCTGCGGGCTATAACTTTAACAGGATTGATTGGACTTTCCGGCCCCTTGATGGCCGGAGAGCAGGATAATCTGTTTGAATCCGCCCGTTCCTTAGGCCGGGGACGGACCCAGGTGTCGGCTTATGACTCAGACGATGCAACTCGGTTTAATCCAGCAACTTTAGCGGAGCCAAAACTCACTTTTCAGCTCCGACCAGCCCAACTGGACCTTTTTGTGGGCGAAAACTCGCTGAAAACCATTTCTGATCTGATGAAGATCTCGGAAACAGACGACAGCCTGGACTTTCTCCGCAAGTTTGAAGATAAATTTGGCAAACGGCAGTATGGGCGCGGGCAGTTTGGCCTGCTGGGGATGCGTTTTGGCGCCTTTGAGCTGTCTTTTTTTGGGGTTTCCAGCAACTGGCTTGAATTACGCCGCCCCACCACGCCGTACATGAATTGGCAGGTGGATCTTTTTGCCGGTTCCAATATCTCCTATGCGTTTAAAATGGGTAAAAACTTCTCGTTTGGTACCACAATCCGCCCTCTCTATCGCTTCAATTTCCAGGGGGACCTAACATTTACCGACATTTTGGAATTTCTGCCCCCTTCGGAAGCGGAATTTGAAGATTACGCCAAGCAGAAAACCGGAATGGGATACGGTGTCGACCTCGGGGGGATCTGGGCACCCAGTGCATCCTTCCGCCTGGGATTGACCGTTCAAAATGTGGGGGACACCTCCTTTGAGGCCGCTGATGACAATGGGGCGCCACCAGCCCTGCGGCAAAAAGTCAACACCGGTATGCTTTACCGCAAAAAACTGGGGACCTGGAACTGGGATTGGTCGCTGGATATCCAGGACATGATCAACCGTGATGGCATCAATCTCCTACGCCTCGTGCATGGCGGCATGGAACTCGGCAAAAGTTTTGTCAGCCGCGACAACGACATCGGTCTGTTGGCGGGGGTGAACGAGGGTTATCTGACCGGCGGGGCGTTCCTCGACCTGTACGTGCTGCGATTTGAGGTGGTGAACTATGCCGTGGAAACCGGCCTGTCCCCCGGACAAAGAATGGATCGCCGCTGGGGTATGTCCATGCAATCCGCCATGACATTCTAATTTACACGAGGGATTCAAAATGACCAGGCATCCAAAGCAACTTCGTCAGACCATTCTTATCTATGTTTCAAGCCTGCTATGCCTTACGGCCCTGACTGCATGCGGACTCAATATTTTCGCGCCCATGGCGTCCAAATCGTCGGATCGCGTCAAGTTGGAAGAGGCCCGGACCCAAATCGATCAACAAGATTATGCTGACGCTACGGCCACCTTGGAGTCGGTGGAAAATGACAGTAACGAAAAGCGTCTATTACAGGTTGCCGCATTTTTGGGATCGTCCGGCCTCAATATCTGGACCATCATCACGGACATCATTGATACCAGCGCATCCAGCACCGCGGGTGGGTCAGTTGACAATATCTTTGATCAGATCTCCGACTCGGTATTGGGAACGGATGACACCCGCACCTCCCGTATGACTTCTCTTGTCACCAGCATCAACCTGCTCAGGGCAGCCCCCAATGCGACCGAATCCCGGGTTAAAAATCTCAACTGCTTTCTGGCAGGTATTCTGGCGACACCAACCATTGCAGACGGCACAGCCGCCATCAATGCGACATCCCTGGCCCTGCTGGAGGTGGCTTCCAGCTCCACGGGCACAGGTGCCACTGCGGCGGAATGCCCCAACCTCTCCAATCTGGACGCCGGTTTAACGGCCATCAGCGCGGTGCAGGAAAACTTCTCTTTGATTCTGGAAGTGGCTCAGGGCTGCAGTTTCCTCAACATCGGCGATACCGGCGATTCTCTGAACAAAATCGAGGAAAGCCTCGCCAAGTTCACCAATAATGCTGATCAGGGTTGCAGCAGTAGTCCCAACTGTTCGGGGGTAGCATGTGCCGCTCTCAAGCTGGGCTGCGTCAATACACTTATTAATGCAACTCCTTCCACAGCGGATGATGGAGACATCACCAGCTGTGAGCTGGTGCAAAACTGCATCAATCCCTCCAGTTGCTTTTAATGATGAGGGCGAACGCACATGAAAAAAACCGCTTTAAAGCTGGGTTCCAGCGCTCCGGACTTTACCCTCCTGAATCAGGAAGGAGATGAAGTTTCGTTGAAAGAGTTCAAAGGTAAAAAAAATGTTGTGGTCTATTTTTACCCCAAAGCTATGACGCCAGGCTGCACGGTGCAGGCCCATGGCATACGCGATCATGCCAAGGATTTTGCCAAACTCCAAACAGTGGTGCTGGGCATCAGCCCGGATGCGGTCAAGCGCCTTGTCGCATTCACAGAAAGGGATGAATTAAACTTCCAGCTCCTGGCGGACGAGGATCACAAAGTCGCAGAAGCCTATAAAGCGTGGGGCCTCAAAAAAAACTACGGCAAGGAATACATGGGTATCCTGCGCTCCACCTTTATCGTGGATAAGGCGGGCAAGCTGGTGCATATGATGCCAAAAGTCACCACAAAAACCCACGCCGACGACGTTTTGGCGTGGATTCGTGAAAACCTATAACCCGAGTTGGATATCCCGCAGCATCTTATCGTCCGTGAATCCCGCGAGGGTTACGGTTCGCAGACAAAATCCATCGGTTCTAAAATCAATTCAAACTGATCCAGGCGCCCAAGGTCACCGCGATTTCCATCCCGAACGCGCACCAACCACTGGCCCTTACCTGGGGTGGCATAAAGTGCGCCGGTCAGGTCGATGTCTGCCACAACGGGGGGATTGCGTCCGATACCCGCTTTATATACTCGATGGGTTTCGCCAGAGGGTGCGATCAGGTCAATCGAAAGCTCCCGGGAATAGGCATGGACCCCTGCTAGCTTAACCTTAACACGGTATACCCCCATCCCGTCAGTCCAAGGGGCATCCACCACATCAATGGGGAAATCGGTGGTAACGCCGTCCGGGATACGAAACGGCAACCCTGACAACTGATAGACATGTGGGGTGCCACGATAGCGACCAACTTCAAACTGACGGGATTGATCCATGGTTTTTTGATCGTCCTGAAACGAACCCGTCAGGGTAAAACGTTTTCCACAAGGCATCGTCGGATCAATGCGGAACTCGGCTTGCTCACGACTCCAAAGGGCTTGCTGTCGACCCAAGCTGTCCCAGGAAAGATCCGGCTGGGTCATTTGAATCATGGGATCCAAAGCAACCAACGACACATGGAGATTGCCCAAATCCCGGTCGGTATTGTTTTGCTGTTGCATACTCATCCGAATGGTTTCCCCGGGCTCCAGCAAACCATTGCCATTGCCACCCGCTGCATCGTCAAATCGGGTATCCTGCCACTGACCGAGCCAACAGGAGTGTTCGGTGTCCGCGAGGCCGTGCGCTTTAAACACTTCATTCAATATACATAGATTGGGAGTGCCATTATCTAAAACCCCATCATCATCGTCGATGACCTTTAAAGCGCCGTAGACATCGGTAAAGCGGGAGGCAGTACTGATCATTTTAAAAGCATAGCGGGAAATCAGTTGCTTGGCTTTGGTGGACCCGTGCGTTCGAATCAGCGCCTGATAGAGATCCCAAAACGTACTGCCGATGATGCGTCCATCACCGTGCGGCTCCCCACGCAGATCTTCCGGATACTTTTTCGGTACGGCCATATCCCGGATAAATCGACCATCCGTGAAAAAGCCGGGGGCCAACTGATGGTGGTCGGTCATGATCATAAAAATGATGTCGCCAAATCCCTCCGAAAATGCGCTGTCTTCAATACCCCCGGTATTGGCATCCAACCCATGGCCCCATTCATGATAGATCACATCAGCCAGCAGGGCGGAATTGGCACAACCATCGCCTGATTTGTAAAAATTGATAGACTGCCCGTTCCAATAAGCATTGCAGGTGTCATCATGATTGACATCAACTTCCAGGGGAACATCAAACCAAGGAATCTGGATAAACTGCCGTGCATATTCGATGACTCTGGTGGCGTGGAAATACCCCATGGTCTGCGCCATGTCGGTCCCTTCAAAAGGATCCGCCGAAGGAGTGTGACGCAGTGAAATCTCCCAACCGTCGTTTGTCCCCGCTGCCACTCCCTGCAACAGGTCACCGTCGCTATTGGTCACATTGACCCGCCCGCTGCGAAGCCCTTGAATCCGGGGTACCCCTTGGGTCACTTCAAAAGCCCCGGTGGCATCCGCCCAAATCGATGC
>JAKQGS010000376.1 GCA_029556045.1 Pseudomonadota bacterium
CAGGGTGGCGATCAGTGCTGCAAAGGACAGTCGCGGCAGTAGGGGCGAACGAGTTCGGCCAGGCAGTGCCATGGGAATTCCTGTCATCGGTTAAAAGATGCATAACATGGTACACTTTATTTCCTAAAATGGCAGGCCGAATTGTCAATTGTGGCCGAATTGTGTTTGTCAGGATATTTGCTATCCGGCGACTGAGTAAAACCGTAAAATACGAGCCAGTCGGTCAACATTTACGGGGACAGCATTTCATGGTCTTTCGTTCCTTTACACCACGCGAAAAAGCTCTTCTGTTATCACTGGCGGCGGTTCACTTTACTCATATCGTGGATTTTGTGGTGATGATGCCTCTCGGCCCCCAGTTGATGCGGGCCTTTGATGTGGATCCCCATCAGTTTGGTATGCTGGTTTCATCCTATTCGTTTGCCGCAGGTTTTTCCGGTATTTTGGGATCGTTTCTCATGGACCGTTTTGATCGTAAAAAGAGCCTGCTGTTCCTCTACGGCGGATTTTGCCTGGGCACTCTGGCTTGCGGACTGGCGGATACTTATCTGTCTCTGAAAATCGCCCGCATCATCACGGGCCTGTTTGGAGGCCTGATGTCCTCCCTGATTTTTGTTTTTGTGGGGGATAGCATCCCCGTCGAACGTCGAGGGGCCGCCATGGGAATTGTGATGACCGCCTTTGCGGTGGCTTCGATTTTTGGCATTCCCGCCAGCCTGTTTCTGGCGCAAAAATGGGGGTGGCATGTTCCATTTTTGGTGCTGGGTGTTCTCTCGATGATTCTTTGGGGAATATCCTTCAAAGCCGTACCGTCCGTGGCGGGGCATTTACAGAAGGAGCTGCCGCCACTCAAAATCAAAAATGTTCTGCAGGTGATCGAAAACCGTCAGCAACTCATGGCCATCACCATGATGATTCTGCTGATTCTGGGTCAATTCAGCATCATTCCTTTTATCAGTCCGTCCCTGGTGGCTAATGCGGGATTACGGGAGGATCAGCTGCCGCAGTTTTATCTGATCGGGGGCCTGGTCTCCATTGTGGCATCTCCCACCGTGGGCCGTCTGGTGGATCGTTTTGGGGCGCGACGCATTTTAACCATCATGGGGCTGGTGTCGATCCTGCCATTTTGGATCGTGACCAATCTTGGGCCGCAGCCCACCTGGGTGATCATGACGGTGGGAGTGGCGTTTTTTGTGGTGATGTCCGGACGCATGGTGCCGGCGGTGACCCTGATGACGGGTACGGTGCCGCCGCAAAAACGGGGGAGCTTCATGAGCATCTCCGCGGGCATTCAGCAATTTGCGTCCGCCAGTGCATCGTACCTGGCAGGGATTATCGTGACAAAGGCTCCGGATGGCCGGCTTTTAAACTATCCGCGGGTTGGGATGATGGGGGTCATCTTGACATTGGTGGTGGTGGCTTTTGTGAATTCCTCCTCCTTTCGTTCAAAGGTAGCGGTACAGCATTAAAAATCCCCGATCCAGTGAATGGATCGGGGACTTTTTTCGAAGTGTCATGAGCGGGTGAATATCTCCACACCGCTCCGTGGTTCACTTCATTAGAAGCGCATGCCGCCGAAAACAGAGATTTTGGTGTCGGTGTTTTCAACTTTGACTTTGGTGTCAGCAGTATTGGTGTACTCACGATCGCCAGTGGAGTAAGCCAGGCCGCCGCCGGTTTCCCAGTTGGTAGCTGGGCGATAGATAGCGTTGGCTTCGATACCGGTGCTGTTCACGGGAGCACGGTAGCCGTTGAATAGCTCCTCATCAGCGGCGCCGCGGTAAGCCAGGATGCCTTCGACTTTCAGTTCGTCCATCGGCATCATTTCCACAAAAGCCTTCACGGACATTTTGTCAGCGGTTTCCAGACCGTCTTTGCCGTATTTGCCGTCAACCCAGGTTGATTCCGCAGCGGTAAAGTCGGAGTTGGAGATGGCGCCACCGAAAGCCATGGTGTTATTCATGGCATAACGACCATGAACCGTTGTCTTGGCGGGGAGGTGACGTTCGATAGTGCCGGCGCTGCCGGTGTTTTCTTCATCCACTTCGGTGGCGTGAGCCAGACCGATTTCCAGAGCGTCGGCTTTCCACATGGCGCCCAGTTTGGTCTGGTTGAAGTCGATGTCGGAGTCCGTTCCGGGAGCATCCAATTTGTCCGTCACAACCGCATGGGAAAGACCAACGGTAATGTCGGCGGGAAGCTGATAGGCGAATTCCGGTTGAAATACGGTGCGGGAGTTGGTGATGTCAACATCGTCAACTTTCGTGGTCAGGCTGTTGGCGGTGACACCAAAAACAAAGGGAGCTGCATCGGACTTGTAGTAAGCCGCGCCTTTGATGGCGTTGGTGGTGAGGTCCGTGGTGGTGCCTGCTTTTTTTGAATCAAAGCTGGTTTGAGACAGGGTCAGATCTGCCTTGGACATGTCGAAGTTCATGATCTGGGCTGGAGACATCGCCAGCTCACCGTTGGACATGTACTGGTTGTTCAGACCCAGGTTCAGACCGGTTGTTTCAACGGCCATGGCGCTGGAAGCCAATCCCATTGCTGCAACAGTCAAGAAAGCGCTACGTTTCATGAAACACTCCTTTAACAATTAGTTTTCTCATCCTCATGCTTTTTAAAAGCTTTGATTTTTATAGGTGTCATCCAGACAAAGGTCAACATTTTTAGGTAGATTGACCAGATGGCCGAATTATTCCATTCGTCTGGTCTGTGACTACGAAATAGGCTAAATTGCGAATCTCCCCGTGTTTTCAGGCCCCGGGATCGTTGGCGAGCTGTGGATAATTGCATGGGGTGCTATGGGTATTAAAGACCACCAGAGAGGCCACATGAATCCACTCACCAGTGCCATGGACGAAATCATCGCGCAATTGAACCACCAAAGTTGGGCGGTTTCGCCGACCCTGATTCCGCGGACACTGAGTCAGGAGCTTTTAGAAACACTGATGCGAAGGGATGCGACGGGTGGCTTTCATTCCGCCGCCATTGGGCAGGGGGATCATCGGACGGTAACAGAGGGGATCCGAGGTGATCGTATCCAATGGTTGGATGTCAGCGATCAGTCCGGGCCGATGGGAGAATATTGGGATATCATCCGTGCTTTGCGGGATCAGGTGCGGCAACAGTTTTTTTTGAATCTCACCAGTTATGAGGCGCATTTTGCAGTGTACCCGGCAAATGCCCGCTATCAAAAGCATCTGGATCAGTTCAAAGGGGATGATGGTCGCCAGCTATCCACCATCCTGTTTCTGAATGCCGATTGGCATGATCGGGATGAGGGACAATTGGTGCTCTATGATCGGGATGATCCTGCCAGGGAATCCGGACGGATCAAACCCAATCTGGGGACCTTTGCCTGCTTTTTTAGCCGGGAGATCTGGCATGAGGTGCTTCCTCCCCGACGTGAGCGCCGCTCTCTGACGGGATGGTTCAAATCGGTGGATCGGCAAAAGGATCCAACAGCCCCCCTATTTTAAGGGGTCTTGCATCCGCGCCTTTATGGCTTGCGACAGATGATGCTGGAAATAGAAGCAAAAGCCTTTTGCAGTGCGTTGTTATCCGCGGCATAAAAATAATTGCTGGGGGATGAGGCGATCGACTGCAGCATGCGGGCATCGGCGTTGGAGCCAAATCCTATAGTCCAGATGTGGATGTCGGCTTTTTTGATGGCTTCTGCCACGGCCGCAGGAGCGGGACCCGTGTTATGCCAGCCGTCGCTGAGGAAAATGATCCCTTTAGGATTCTTTCCGTTGCCGGCTTTGATATAATCCATGGCCTTTTCCAGGCCATCGGTCATATTGGTCATACCATTGGCCTTTAGGCCGTCGATACGGTTATTGAGATTGTTCCAGTTATTGCTGGGGGCCAGTTCGGATGTCGCCTTGGAGTTAAAGGTGACGAGTCCGCCCTCGTCCTTGGTCTTGAGTTGGTTGATCAGAGTCTTGGCACTGCTCTTGGCGCCACCGATTTTGTTCTGGCCGTTCATTGACCCCGAGGTGTCAAGCACTGAAATCAGGGTGAGGGGCTCCGCACAGAAGTTAGTGACCTTCATGCATTTAAGCTGTCCATCACCGGTTAGACCAAAGGCCACCTCACCGGGTTCACAGGTGGAGGCATAGAGACTGGCCACGGGGGTATCGCAGAGCAACCGCCCCTTGGCATCAACACCGGTGACATACTGCCCGCTGGGGCAGCTGAAAATGGAAAAGCTGGCGCTTCCCACCCTGTCCTTGAACATACGTCCCCTGAACGCCCGGGTATCGTTTTGATGGATTACATAAGACGTGGCGATCTCATCCGCTTGCGGGCATGGGGAGGCGGCTCCTTCCGGACAACTGATCTCATATTTGACGGAAACTTCGATCAGGCACTTTTTAGACGGTCCCTTGCAGGGTTTGCCATAAAGATCAAAGTAACCGGATACCTTGTCGCCAGTGGAATTATAGAGCTGATAGGTCTGGGAAAAACCTTCCGTATGACGACATGACCCACCGACCATACAGCGATAGAGGTCGCTGGAGGTGGGAGCTTTGGTGGCGGACACATAAAGGGCTTGACGGGCCGAAGCAGAGTTTTTGACGCGATCCTCCAGCATGGTGAGGCGATTATACATCCGCACCATCTTCAGGGCTTTCATCCGATCATCCATGCGTTTGAGGGAGAATCCCACACCAGTGAGGATGACTCCGGCAATGATCACGACAGTAATCAGGGAGAACCCGTCTTCCCGTCGCCAATCCAGAATGTCCCTGGCCGTTACCAGTTTTTCTTGACGCATGATAGTTTTCCGTCTTTATCCAGTTTGTTGATCGCATGTTGATCCTTGGGGTCGCCGGCATTGTTTTCTGTGCGGCAATCCCGAGGCTCCACTTTGAATTTGTTGCCTCCTTTGAAGTTATCGGCATCCGCGTATTTCACCTTGTTGGCTTTGGTGCATAACACCTTGCCGCTGAAACCGATCCCACGCAGGATCTGGTCGCTGGAAGGACATCGCAGGGCATAAGCGTTGGCGGCCGTCGGTTGTTCCACCACCATTTCCACCAGATTGGAACGATACGATTTACCGGTTTTCACATCTTTGAGGTTGAACTTAACCGCAAGATGGGTGGGAAAGACGCAGGTGGCCTTGCCACTGCAGTAGGTGATAACTTCCGTCAGGATCTGGAATGACCGACAGCTATTCTGCAGGCAGGGGCTACCATCCTTGGAATAGTACACCGACTTACCAGCAAATGGGGTGCTCTGTTTATTAACATAAAAACTAACTGGGTACTTGGCCTTATCAGTACACAACCCCGAGCCTTTGACGCAGTTGATCAGCTTGGAAATTCCTGATTTGGCAACGGTATAACGAACGTTGGCATCGTTTGAAAAAATTTTAAAAAGGTTTAACTCCAGGGCATCGGCGGTCTGAAATTCCTGCATGCTGCGCAACGAATGGTTTACGTTTTTCATATGAAACGATCCTCCCACGATCACCACTCCCAAGATTCCCATGGCGATAACCGCTTCGATCATGGTGATCCCACGTTCGCAGGAATTCAGTTGGTGGAGCGGCAAAAACCTCATAAATTTCCGATCCTAAAACTTAAAGGGTTCACAGATTTTTTCGCCGGTGGTGGCATCAAACCCCACCAGTACCTCTTTTGTACGGTCGCAGTCACCGGGGACCACCCCTTCCACCTGCCGGCTGATGCCCGGCAGAGTGACGCAGGTCAGGGTTGCCCCCACGATGGCGTTGGCAAAGCGGGGTGCTCCGTTGGCGGCAACCCCGCAAGAGTTGTTGTCATCGGAGGTCATGGAATTTTTCAGCACGAAGGGGATTTGCCCTGTGCGGAATAAAGCCCCTTCCACCATGATGGAGTAACGGACAAAGATGAGTGACGGTGGATCGCAGGCCGCATCGGGGCAGGCAGGTGAAAACTGGGTCACCACCTCAAATGGACAACCGGTCAGGCCGGCTGAGCATTTTTCCCCGTTGAGATTAAATTTACCGGTTAATTGCAGTTTGCTACCGTACCAAAGGTTAAATTCCTGAGCTTTTTGGGGGCATTTGGCACCGTCTTCCTTGATGCAGGATCGCAGTTTGTCGTTGACGGTCATGGATTTGTTCATGGAGGCCTGATCGGCAGCAGCAAAGCGGACGTTTTCTTCGATTTCCGTGAGAATGTCTTTTTGTTTCAGCAGAGCCATACTACCCTGGCCAGCTTTGAAAAACTGGGCGGTATACATCACCACCAGCAGTCCCACCGCCATTCCCACAAGGGACTGCACCAGGGTAAATCCCTCTTGGTTGCGCCATGGATGTGTTTGCCGCGTCATCATCGAAAAGCTCCGCTTTGATTCCATGGCTTCTTATCGGCATAAGGACTGCAAAAAATCAGGGAAAATTTGCGGGGCCGAACGGTATGGTGGAAAATCTGGCGCAAGCCTCGAATTTGATTTGAGGATGTTGCAAGCTTACCGTTGGTATGAAACGGTTATTTCAGGTGCTTATGCGGTCGCGGAAGATAAAAAACACGGACCCCACCAGACAGGTTATTTTTTCTTGAAAAACTCTTCGGCTGCTTTCATGTGGGACGACGGCCCGGAGTCCTTCTGCTTACTGTGCATATCCCAAAGATTGTATTTGGCGGCATCCTTGTCCAACGGCTTTTGCGCGAGACATTGCACCACCACACGACCGTGCACCAATCCCTCCTGGTAGAAGAGAATGCGTAGGCCTTTCAAGTTGTGGAGCAGTTCATTGGGGCCAAAATAGTAATGGCGATAGGCTTCATCCTTGGCGATAATTTCCTTCATCTCCTCCACCATGAAGGACTCCACCAAAAGGGTTCCCCCCTGCTTGAGGGCGCGGACCATTTCGGAATAGTACCGGGGCACCGCCGGTCGGTAATTCATCATGATGACGGTGTCGTATTCCATCAACCCCATCAGGTACATGTCCAGGTCCGCCTGTTGGGGTTGATGGAATACGACACCGTCATCATGATGAATTACCGACC
>JAKQGS010000393.1 GCA_029556045.1 Pseudomonadota bacterium
CGTCCACCGATTAAAATGATGGTCAGTAACGCAGATGGTCGTATTGCCATCAGTTGGTGATATCCGCCCGGCATTTTGTGCCTGCTCCATCCGTCGACAAAAATTGGTATTTTCCCGCCCCCGTCGATTTTGCCAAAACCCCAGCAGGATGGGGGTTTGACAAGGGTCCCGGCACGTCTGTTAGAATTAAGTAAGAAAACACATGACATGCTTGCACCATGAATTGAGGGGGGGTCTATGTCCCGCTTGAGTCGCCTTGACATCGTCAACGAACTGGTCGACCTCATTAAAGACCTCAGTCAGGATGTGACGCAACAACTGCAATACTATCGGGCCAGCGTCTACAAGCAGGAAACCTCGGCCGCCATTTTACAAAAAATCGATCATCTCAGAATCATCTCCCAGCTGTTGGGACATGCGGAACTGGACGATCTGTTCAATGACTTCGACGCATCCGCAGGCAATGGCAATGTCCGCCTATCGCAGGGAGAATGCCTGTTTTCTCATCGAGTCACCACCCTCACCCGCAGCCTGCTGGCCCTCGTGGATGATCTGCCCAATATTGAACGCGAGGTTCTGAAGAGCTCGCAGCAAGAGGAAACCTTTCGACTCAGGCTGCGTTCACAGCGGGGTCGCCTTATGAATTTGTGCGGCCATGGCAGCCGCGGCTGGCGCCTCTTTCAGTCCTTATAATGGCGGGATTTTCCGACCTTGCGACAACTTCCCCCCATCGTTTTCATGGCCGCCTTGGTGTTTCTGCTGGGTCTGGCGGGGCTTTTCACCCCCTTGGGCTCCAACCTTGAATATGAATATGTTCTGATTCTTTCCCTCCTGACAATTCTACTGATCCCAGCACTGGTTTATATTTGGCCGTTCAGCCCCGCCCCCGCCTTGCGTACACTGCCACGCCGGATCATTCCCGAAGCCTTTCTGGTGGTCGGCCTCGTGCCTGTCATGGCTCTGAGTCCGGGATTGCTGGCTCTGTCGCTGCAATATTGCGCCTGCGGTCCACAGGAATACTTGTTCTGGATGGCGGTGCAGTGGCTCCCTGCCTGGATCGTCTCTTATGGGTTTTGGACCGTTTTCAATGATTGGAGGGAAAACGGTCTCCCGCGTCTTCGTCTGCTACTGACCCATGGAATCCTTCTCCTCCTCCTCCTGGTGCAATTGGGGATGACCCTTTGGTTTTTGCCGCAAAAGCGCATCACCCATGTGCTGGCTGGATTTCTCCACGGACCCATTTACGATACCTGGATACCGGTGGATGCCGGCATCCTCTGGCTACGCTTGTCCCATCTGGCCCTGGGCCTGACCCTGTGGTTTTGGGTGACCTACCGCCGTGGTTTCAGGAGAATGCGCTGGATGGCCCTGGGGTCATTGGTGTCCACATTCATCCTACAACTTATGGGACAAACCTATTCCAGTACGGGTACGGGTATGAGCGCTTTACAAAAACACCTGTCGAAAAGCCTCAAGGGTGAAGGATTTGTCCTGCATCACGCCCCATCCTCTCAGGGCCTGGAAACGTCCCCTGCCCTTCACCGCCTTTACCGGGAAGTTCAATTTCACATGACCGAATTGGGGCAACAGATCCCGCCTCCGTTGCCCATCGTCCACATCTTTGTCTATCCGGATGATGCAAGCAAAAAACTGTGGTTTGGTGGCGGTGCCACCGATGTGGCGGATGTGTGGACGCCGTCGATTCACATCGCCCAGGAAGGCTTTCCCCATCCAACCCTGCGTCATGAAATGGTGCACGCGTTAGCCTCCAATCACGCTTTCCATGGCCTTGGCTTTCATCCCAACATGATGTTCACGGAAGGATTGGCGGTAGCCTTGGCTCCCGAAGATCGACCTGACGATATGGACGAAGGGGCAGCCTTTATTCTGGGCAGCGGCAAGGTCAACGACGTCCAAGACCTGTTGTCACCTCTTTTTTGGGGAGAGTCCGGTCCACGCTCATACACCCTGGCGGGATCCCTGGTGCGATACATCATCCGAACCCACGGGACATCGGCGGCATTTAAACTCTACGCCGGAAAGAACTGGGAAGAATCTTTGGGCGCTTCACAGCAACAGGTTCTTGCCGCATGGAAATCCTCCCTGCAACCACTCTACGATCCCCAAAAAGCTTCCCTGCAGAAAGAGGCCCTTTACCGCAGCCCGGGAGTGCTGCGGGATCTCTGCCCTCACACCAAAGCCACCCGTCGGCAGACGCGCAAGGACGGGGATTGGATCCTCAGCTTGCGGCAACCAACGGGATGGAAGCCGGAGGAGCAGTACTGGGACTGGCGTCGTGAGATTAATCCTGACGATCCGGATGCTGTTATGAATCAATGGCGACGGCAGGCCAGGGATGCCGCGGACAGCGATACGAGTCCGGACCAACGTTCGGCCGTGCTCAGCACTCTGGAAAATGCACGACAATGGCCCCCAAAAACCATTGAAGACATTGAAATCAGCCTGATGATCAGTGACCTGGCGGAGGTCGATGAAATATCTATGATGGAAGCTGAAAAAACATTGCAGCAGATGATGGCCCTACCACCTCATGTCATGGGTGATACCCTGCGACGGCAGGTGCAGGCCCGTTTGTGGGTGATGCAGAACATCGGCCCCCGCGATACTCCCGGCTGGCTGCGTTACCTAGCCGGATGGGGACCTCTACCACCGGAGTCTCCCGGGGAACCCTGGCTTTTTCGCTACCTCCGCCTGCGTAAGGGCGAAGGTCCCTACCGGGATCTCACGACGCTGGCAAAATTACTGCAGCAGATTCCCGATGCGGACACATTGTCACCATCCTTTCAGGCCGAATGGTATCGATTTCTCGGTCAGCGCCTGGCGGAAGCTGGTGGTTGGGATCTGGCCGCCCAAGCCTATGAAAAAGCGGCGTCCTTGGTTCCCGCGGGACAGAAGGAGTTGATGCAGCAACGGGAGCGCTTGGCCCGGTTTATGGGCAAGCATTAAAACTGTTTTAGCCGCAGGAAATCGCCTGAAGATATTCGCCCAAAGTTCCCTCAGCTTCCAGTTTTTTAGCAAAACCAACCGCAATAGCCAACCCTGCCAGCCCTGAATTGGCGGGATTCAGAGTCAGCATATGCAAAGCCAAATTCACAGATTTCATGAAATGGGAATCCAGCTCACGATCTAAAAGAGGAACCTGCAAAGGAGCAATTTCAAAATACTGTATATTCGTTCCAGACCGGCGCGGCGTTAAAAAATTTCCACCGTAAATTCCCGCGAGTCGACCATTCAGACTGGCAAACGGTGTGTAAAACGAAGTGGTATCGGAATAATTTAACCCCGTCAACGTCCCTAGCGAAACATCCAGCCCGGCACTTAATCCAAAATTAACTCCCACTAGGCCCATGGGAGGAAAATCAGCCAGTTTGCGTTGCCTTTCCTCCATGCTGTCTTCCTCCGTGATGCCAGGATCTCCCACGAATTTTTCGACCGAGGCTGAAGCAGGCACGAGGGGCAGGCTGAAACTGAAGTTAGTGGCCTTGAAATAACCCGACCATGCCTGTAAAACGCCGCTGGTTTCACCAAAGGCAAACCCACCATGGACATTGGCCTCGAAACCGATCAAACCCGTGGTGAATCCACGGGTACGGTAATAAAAGGTACCAAACTGCTGATTCCACAGATCCCACACAAAATCGACGCCGTATCCAAACGGCATGGCCAGAGCTTGAGCAGAAGCCCCTCCTCCCATAAAAACATAAATGTATTTGTAAAACCCGACGAAGTCATGAACCTGCTCCGGCTCTATATTGGCTGCCACCGGCAGGTCAGCGGCGATGGACTTCAACTGGCAAATCTTTCCCCGAATCGCATCGGCACTGATCTGATCCCGAACTTCGTCAAGCCGATCCAACGGAAGTTTATTTCTGATTTGTTGACTGAGTGAACCAACGGAGGCTTGGAGTTTTTCGACGGTCAACGATGCCCGTAAGTCGTCGATGATCGGTATAAATTTGGTCTCGGATGGCTTTTCCTGCCGAACTTTACAGGACGAAAACAACAGAAGAAATACACAATAGAATCCCACCTTAAGACTCTTCATGGAAGTATCCGCCTTTCATCTATAATCGTGTACTTGATTGTACCGCGGCCTGGGGGATTCATCCAATTTCTGCAGAGCCATGATTCAATGACTATCCGGGCCAAGATCCTGACAACACTTTGAAAAACGCCAAAGTTACACCCGCTTCCCCAGGCTCCCCAAGGGTGCCTTTTTGGATGGAACCTAGGTTAATAAAATTGACATAACAGCGAATTTTTAATAGTCAAACTCTGTTTTTATTTTAAACGGTGTTAATTTTAATAACTTTACGGAATTCAACGATGTTCGCTCCCAAAAAACCTGCTCTAACACTGCTCGCCACCCTAGGGCTTTTCTCAGCCTGTGGAACGCATCCATCCGCAAACTCTGAGTTGGACGGACACTTTGAAGAGAGTCATGCCCAGCAACTCAACGCATTCAAGGGCAAACAGGTGGTTCCCCCTGAATATGCGCCCACCGATGGCCTGATCGTGGGGGACAATATCCTGCTGGAATATGAGAAGGACGCTTTGATCGTGGCGGCTTTTAAGGCCGGCATCAAAAAGGTTCATATGCTCACCACATCCAGCGGCCGTTTAACCCTTGAGAGCGATGCGTTTGACGGCCTTCGCCGCAAGATTCCCCAGCACATGGACAACATCATCATCACCCCCCGCGTATCCAGTGGCGAGCGCTCCGTTTGGGCCCGCGACTACGCCCCCTTCATGGCCGTCACCAAAGGAGATAACCCCCAACTGGTGATGCTGGACTTTAATTATTTTCCCCAGCGTCCTGGTGATGATTCTGCAGCCCGATCTCTCGAAGGAGTGATGGCACAAAAGCGCGCCAGCATCCCAGTTTACATCGAAGGTGGCAATTTCATGATCAATGCCCGCGGCGATTGCATGATGACGGATCGGGTACTGCTGGCCAATGCGGTCGAGCAGATCCCGGATGACATGATTTTGGACGAAGAGGCCGTCAAAAGGTACTTTATCGACTACGCGGGCTGCCAATCGGTGACGGTGTTCCCCCGCATGCCGGTGGAGCGAACGGGGCATATCGATATCTGGGCAAAGTTTATCAACGACGACACCGTACTGGTGGGAGAAATTCTGGCTGAAACCCTTGCCACCGTCGCAGGCTTTCCCATTGAACGGTATGGTCGGGAAATCCAAATCTTTCTGGATAATCGCGCGCGGGATATCACCGCCATGGGATACAAGGTGGAGCGGGTCCCCATGCCGGCTCCCGCAGGTTCCGTGCGCTCATATCTCAATGCGCTGCTGGCGAATGGCACTGCCATCGTGCCGCGATTTGGCAAGGAGGATGATAGTTACCCCGACCAGGAGCTGACCAAAAAATACGAAACTGCCGTGAAAGAAATCTACAAGCGCCATGGATTTAATGTGACCTGGGTCGATGCGGACTTACTCACGTCCAATAATGGCGCCATTCACTGTGTGACCATGCAAATACCAGCCCTGCAAGCAGGGCGGAGTCACTCCTATTGCACTGTAACTATTAGATATTCATATGCTTGTTTAGCTTTTACTAAAGATTACTTCGAGGCTCCCCGATAGCAGAAAAGGACCGTATTGAAACGGTCGGGGAGGCTTTAGATGAATACAAGAGAAACCAACCAATCCAAAAACCCGGTAGACGAAAAAGGCGGGGATCACACCACGACATTTCGTGAGGTGGTGGTGATCAGCGATGATCGCACATGGATTTGGGGATTTGCCCGCCACAATTTGAACACCATGGGCAAGGAATTTGTGCGGGTTCCGTCCCATGCGCCCATCCGTCAAAGCTGGAACCGATTTCGCAACGCGGAAGCCATCATCATACATTGGGAAAACACCGGGCGTCACGGTGGTGCCATTGTCGAAGAGATTCTGGAGATCGATCCTTATTTTGACGTACCGGAGAAGGTCATCATTCTCACAACCGACCCGATCCACGAGGACGTCGTGCATTTTGGGGAACTCGGAGTCCAAAAGGTCATTCGCATCAAAAACATCGATACCCACTTAGAGAAGACTTCATTGGACCTGATCCAGATGCTGCCTCATGCCGATTTACCACAACGGAGGAACCCCTGGACCAAGTTGCTGCGGGCCCTTAATAACTTGCCGGAAAATTCATCCTCTGAGGTGCTGAAAAAAATGGATGACGCGGTGGAAATGCTGTCGCGCACCGTGGATAAACAAAAGACCGCCCGCTATTACGACGCCAAAGCCCTCCTGGCAGCCGCCCGCGGGGAAAAGGAGCAGGCTTTGTCCCATTGGCAGAAAGCCCTGCACCTCAATCCCAGTTACTTCCGTTCCTACCACAACATGATCAAATTCTACCGCCGCTATGCCGAAAAGAAGCAGGCTCTAGACCTGCTGAAACGCCTGCAGATGATGAACAAAAACAATATCTGGCGCATGGTACAGATGGGCGAGATCCATAAGGAATGCAACGAAGACGCCAAAGCCGAACACTATTTCCAGTCGGCACTCGCCAAAGACAAATACTGCAACGGGGCCCTCTGCGGCCTGGCAGAAATCCGCTTTAAGCAGGGAAATCTCGAGGAAGCCCGCGGCCTGCTGGCCCGTACCACTGTGGCCAGTCAGACGGCAGCGGCTCTCAACCGTCAGGGCATCGACCTGGTTAAATCAGGTCACTATGAAGAAGCCCTGCACCATTATTCCAAGGCCCAGTATGTGCTGCCACACCAGGAAAAGGGCCCATTGCTGTTTTACAATATCGGCCTGTGTTACAAACGATGGGGTAAGATGGAAATGGCAGGAGAATTTCTCAAGCTGGCTCTGGTCAAAGAGCCCAACTATGAAAAAGCGAAAAAACTGCTGCATCAGATCGCGGTACCTCCCGCTGCGTAGCGAAATGACACCTTTCAGGCCACAGTTTGACCAGACTTCTGCCCGGAGTCAGGTTCTGATTTTACTTTCATCCCATCCGTAGGTACGCGGAAGTTCCTTGGATTGCCGAACCAAATGGGCCTGCTGATTGCGTAGATACTGCACGATCTTAGCGTTTTGTGGGTCCACCTTCAGAGCATCGATATTGATCTGAATATCATTGATCTTCTCAACGTCGTTTTCTTTCTGATAAATCTCGTCCAGGATCGTGTTGAAGCGTTCCTTTTCCGACTCATTTAATCCGGTGGTGTTGGTATAACGGTGGTACTTGGCCACCACCGTTGGTTCTGTGTCAATCTGCACCGTACCGTCTTCGTTGCGGGCGGTTACCACCCCCGGGTTCGTATAGATCCCGGCTTTCGAGACCAGATCACCGATATTGGCCATCACGCACCTCCATTCAATATCCGGAAGGATATTCGTTATACTTTGGACTCCATGACTTCGTAGGTGCGAGGTTGAATCCCCTCGGAGCTCACGATATGTCCCACCTCGCTCTCGAGGTAACGGCTCAACTGCATATTGCCCTTGGATGGCTCCCCTTTGAGCTTAGTGATCTGTTCCTGAAGGTATTGTACCCGTTTGACCGGCTCTTTAATGCCGCGGGACTCCAGGATAATGGCATCGAATGACTGTCGTTCTTCCCCCTTGAGGCCATTAATGAAACCAGCCTTACGACGGTTTTCATAGGCTTCCCCTTTGGTCTCCACCGTGAGGTTTCCCGTGGCCTCGTCACGTTTCTGCACGACACCCGGTTGCCCGTTCTGTCTGAAGATCACATCCCCCACGGCCAAGCCCATATGAACCCCTTTTTGACGAAGGAATCGCCCTACTCCGAGTTTAGTTTTTTCACCACCACTCAGCAACCAGCTATAAACATTAAAATTTTCCTAGTGGAACCCGGCGTATTTTACCCACCGTTTTTCGGGCATCCCCGGACTTTAGAAATTCGCAAAAATGCCGATAGGTAGCAGTGAAACGCGGAGGATGAGGAAATGCGACCGATATCCAATGGCCCCCCACTAAGGGAAGGTGTTACAGAGATAGGAAGGCTTTTATGGGTACCCTGATTTCACTGGATCAATACCGTAGTCACCAGAAACGCCTCTATATGGAACGATATGGAGCCCGCCTGGAAAAATTTATCGAAGCATTTGTTCTGCAGAACTTTAAAACCAGCTTTGCTTTGG
Source organism: Pseudomonadota bacterium (assembly GCA_029556045.1). The sequence goes on from JAKQGS010000393.1 coordinate 8,163, forward strand.
TGAACCAGCACTATCTGACACAGAGGGTCAACGACAATGAAGAGGCCTGGGACTACTATGATTTCCGCGACCTTCTGAAGGAAGGCATCGCGGTCGCCTTTGGCGATCAGGTGTGGGATGAGGTTCGCAATTTCCACTGGTTTGATTCCCAGTGGTTATCCCGCGATGAGGTGATTGACAAAGTGGTGACGGTGTTTATCCTCGGCAAAACAGGTGCCGCCAGCTCACTCTAGGGGTGAACCAACCATCGCAGCAACAGAAAAACCGCCTGACCTCGTGGATCAGACGGTTTTTTCATTTCTGAGGTCCACCATTTTCAGAATGTTACTCAAGCCTCAGCCGGTGCTTCTTCCTCGGGTGCCGCCGGTGGTTGACGGTTTGGATTTTTTCCACCAATCAGACCTTCCGCGATTTCCCGCAATGCCGTCACCGCTTCCTTGTTTTTGGTCCTCAGCAGAGGAGCCTTGCCCTTCATGAGTTCGCGGGTTCTGTGGGAGGCAACCGCCACGAGGGCGAACCGATTTTCGATGTTTTCCAAACAGTCTTCTATTGATACGCGGGCCATGACCACTCCTCAGAGGCAATAAACATTAAGCTTTTCTAATAGAACTTATCGTAGTAGTCAATTGTATACCTTGATCGACCGGTTTCCCAACCAACATTGTCGGACGGGGCCAGAGGGGGGTCTATGAAACGATATTTTCCAATACTTTCAATATGCTATATGACTTCAACCCTGGGTTGCGGCCCTAGCCAGGGGGATAAAAAAGGAAGTAATCCGGTTTTACCCCAGGAAGTCAGCCTGGCGGCCCCTGCCAGCCATTATTTTTTCGCCGACCCATCCTGCCAAAACCAGTCCCCACAATTGACGGTGACCGGAGCGCAGCTCTTCGAGCGGGACAGCGGCTTGCAGATGAATGCCCGAACCTTGCAGATTACCGATTTGGATATCCAGTCCGTGCCTTCGCTTCAGAGTCCCGCCGTTGCCGCTGTTTTTGCTGGCGGGGTATTCACCCGCAACTGTAGCAACGCCCTCGATCATTCACTATCATGTCAGGATCAGACCAAACGCGAGGCCGGTTGGAAGACCACCCAAAGTCCTAAAGCCCTGAAACTTTGCCAGACCAATACCCCCTATCCCCGGGAAAGTTTTGAGAGCATCGCTCTGCAAAATGTCTATTACCTAGAAATGACGGCCCGTCAATACCGGAAACTTCTTCCCAAATTTGATCCGATCACTCTGATCGTCATGCCCAACTACCGGTCCGTCTATCCCCAAATGGAACATCCAAACCAGAAAATGGTGACGCCGGTGACCCATGTGGTCCACAATCTGGCGTATCTGCCGGGAGCCGAAAATATCGTGATATTTCCCGAACCGGCGGAACGTAATGAATTTTTCATGGAAAACGGCCATCTCTGGGAATCCCCTTTTGCAGCTGCCCACGAGCTCGGACATCATCTGGAATATCAGATCCGTGAAACCGACCAAACGTTGTTCAGCCTGACATGGGATCCCATCACGCATCAGTACCATGCATTCAGTGCCGAAAAAAATTCGGAGGAATCCCTGGTGGCGAAAACCATGGGAGCTTACTCCGAAGCCTTTGCAGACCTGGCGGCCTTTTACGCCCTCGGCCAGGATGAACACGCCATCACATCGATCCTTGGTTTTGGCGAATCCCGCTCTCCGTTATCAGATGCCCTGAAAGATGCGGACGGCAATACCCTGAATAAAGTTTTGAGTGAAGAAAACCTTTCCCGTCTCTATCAGGTTTGCACGGCACAAACCGCATGTGACCAGTCCCGACAACTTGGGATCCATGATGTTGGGGCGATCCTTGTGCATGCTATCCATGCCATGTTTATACACGCAACCTCAAGCGGATCGCCGCAGGATACGAACAGCTCTGAGCTACTTCTTCAGGCCAGCACCACGTGGTTCCGGGCCATGACCAAGTCCCTCCAGGCCCGCAGCAATGATCAATTGGAACATGTGCTCCTTTTTCGCGACACCACCCCTGGCATCGAAAGTGCCATCCTGGAATTGTTGATAAAGACCCAAACGTCAATCTCCGAGCAACAGGCGATTAAAACGGATATTTGCCGTTTTTCCCAACAGCGCCTGCCCGTTTTGCAGCCAGCTCCGTTTGCCGGATCATGCTGATTCCCCACCGGGGGATAAAAGTATCTTATAATGAAAAGTGAATATATTTTCACTTTCGTGAGGTTATCCCCCGCATGGGAATTTCCGGTCCTTTCCTGTGGATGCTTTTCGGCGCACTCAGCGGCCTGGCATTGCCCGTGCCGGCTTCCGCGCTGCCGTCCTCCGGTATCCATCTCGCCAAAAACAACTCGCCCCGCAAACGCCTGAACATCAGCCGCACGTTTCGGGAAGGCATGGTCCACTATGAGAAGGAAAAGTACCGTGAGGCCGCCGGTCTGTTTTCACGGATACTCAAGGAGTATCCCGGCCATGAGCCGTCACGCCTGCAACTGGCAAAAACCCTTTACCGCATGGGAAAAGGATCCGAAGCCTATGACATTTTCAAATCCCTGAATCCCAAGTTCTTTGACCCCGAAACAGCGTATGAATATGCCCATGTCTATTTCGCGAAAAGCCAATGGGATGGCTCCCTCAACGCCTTCAAAAAGGTCCCCAAAGGTCACGCCCTCTACGATTTGGCCTCATTTTACGGAGCCATCTGCGCCTTTAAGCTGGAACGTTATCAGGAAGCGGATGAAATGATGGACAATGCGGTGGTCCTTCCCAGTAAATTGATAAAAAGCCGGGCCCTATACCGTAAAAGCATTTCCGACATCCTGATGCAAAAACAACGGGAGGAAGTGCTCCGCCAAAAGGCAGAGGCTATCGCCAAACTTAGGGAGGGCACCCGTAGCCACGAAGAAAATCTCCTGAAAAAACAGATTGAAGAGGAAAAGGCTCGGTCGCGGGCTATGATGCCGCCTCCACCCCCTCCGCCGCCTCCACCACCGCAGCCCTATGGCTTTTTCCTGTCCCAGACACGTGCGAATGCCGGTATCAGAATCACGCAACAGACTGCAAACTTTAATACCCTGGCGGATCAGAACGGTAGTTTCCGGGATAGTTTTTTCCACTTTTCCAAGGGCGCCGTGGGACCCATGTTGCGCCGCGCCGCGGATGTGGGCGGTGACTATCTCTACCAACTGGATCTGATGGTGATGGATCACAACTTTAATGGCCCCACCTGGCAGATTGCACCGACGGTGGAAGAAGAGATCGCCGATCGATATTTTCAAAGCCTGACCGGAAACAGCAGCGTCAAAGCGGGCAGCGGCAGCTTTTTGCTGGGGGCAGAACATCCCCTTGGCCGTGGCCTGTGGTTGGGAGCCACGGCCAAATGGCTGCACTTCTTCCCGGAGCTGGAAAGTGGACAAAGCGCCGCGGACGCCCGGGGAGAATTGTTTATCGGACAAAATTTGCCGGAATCGCAGTGGACCATGAGCCTCCAGTACCACCAGCTGCTCCAGCACGACGGCAAACCCTGGTATAACGTTTCCGTGCAAGAATTGACTTCATCCTATGTGCATGAAGCTTCACAGTTGGGATTTCGAGTCCTACTCAATGCCCAGCAGTATGGTTATGATCTCGAACCGACCGACGGACCGGAGAACACCTATCGTGTTAAAGGTGCCGCCTTTGCGCTCTTCCCCTATGCCGCTGAGCTGGGGATTGAGGGCATAGGACTGTGGGAAGAAGGGATGCGCCGCTACGACATCGGTAACCTGACTGCCATGGTTTTTGATCGCCGCAGTGTATCAGGGACGCTCTATGCACATGTATCTCCACTTCCCTGGCTGACTCTGAAGGTCGCGGGACTTCGCCAGCAAAGGGATTTTGCACGGGTTGAACCGCCAGACGAGGCTTCCCGACAGATCCTGGAAGCCGATCAATTTTCGTTTCTATCCCAGTCAACCCTGACGGTAACCGCAAATCTCCTTTTTTAACCGCGACGCAAGGAGGTGCCATGCTGGATCGTGAATGGATCAAATCACTGGCCACCGCGGATTTCTCCTCCCATCGATGGCAGGAGCAAAACGAGGAAGCCGTCAAACAACGGGCTGCCCACGAGGTAGCCTTGGCGATGGAGGACATCTACCGGTATGCCACCGAGGCGATCGAAGTTTTTAACACGTATAGCAGCCAGCAAAGGGAGATCAAGGTGATCCCCCTGCACAAAGGAACACCTCCACAGTTATGTGGATTGGTACTGATGGTGGGATCAACACAGTTGCGTCTGGATCATGAAAGCTATCGTTTTACCGTCACCCTTATCAAGACCAGGACCTATCGGTCATCCTCACGGTTGATCCACATTCTGGAGCCCCGCATCGATCCCTTTGGCGGACTCACCTGGATCATGGATCGCAAAGTCACCCTGACCCGCAACCTGATCATACAGCAGCTTCTGCGTGACATTTGCATCGGCGCATTTGCCCCTGCAGCGGGATCCTCCCAACCATGACGATACCAGCCATCCCTATTTGGGATAAGCAGCAGGCACAAGCCATCGACCAACTCAGTTCCACCAGCTTTGGAGTTTCCACTCTCCAGTTGATGGAAGAGGCTGGCCTGGCGGTGGCACGCCAGGCTCTGCTTTTGGCCAATAACCGCACCTTCGTAATCCTTGCGGGATGCGGCAATAATGGCGGGGATGCTCTGGTGGCCGCCCGATATCTCCATCAATGGGGATACCCCGTCCATGTGTTCCGTGTCAGTGAGACACAACCGATTCGAATGAGCCCATCCTGTTCCCACCAATGGCAACTGCTGAAGCAGGCGCTGACCGTGAAGGACTGGGCTCCAGGTGCCATAGCCCCCTTTGCCGGCACTCCG
>JAKQGS010000510.1 GCA_029556045.1 Pseudomonadota bacterium
CCCCAAACATTCTTTGCCCTGATATCCCGATCAACGAAGTGTGTGCACTCTTATGAGTTGGTCGACCTCGCATAAAATCGAAGGGCGAGATTTCATTAAAGGGGGACCACCGAATCGCCGATGACTTGCGGTGGAACAGGGCGAGCATTTGCGAAAGGGTGAAACATGGGAATGTTTGGTAATTTTTTCAAGGGACTCTTCAGCGCAGTTCCGGAGGCTGAACCCGTCGCAACGGACTCATCCTCGCTCTTTGGCATGACCCCGGAGACCCTTTCTGCATCCCGAAGGCGCACAGAACGACATCCCACCCGCTCAGCCAATGTCGTCTGGATTACCGTCGGTGGCCGTCATCGCATCAACGTGCAAAACATCAGTTACGGGGGTCTGGCCCTGCAATGTGAGATGGATCAGCTGAAACCATTTTTTTCCGATGACGGTATGATTGAGGTCGTTCTTCATATCTATCACATGGAACTCCCCTGCCGCCTCAATGCACTGTATCATTCCGGGTCGATGGTGGGATGCGCCTTTGTGCATGACAATGAGAAAACCCTGTTGTTTCTGCGCAAGTCCCTGGAATTTTTTCGCGTGGGTAACAGCATGGTTCCGCTACCGAAAGAAATCGTCAAAAGTGAATTCCAGGAGCCCCGTTTTGCCTGCTATCATGGCACTCCGGCTACCGATCTGATCCTGCAGTTTGAAAGTGAAAAACACGAGCAAATCCAAAACATCCAGCTATCCTTTCGCGACGGTGCCATAACCAGCAAACTGACCTACGACCAGAACGGGTTTCATTGGCTGCGCTACGATGGAAAAGAAGAGACCAGTCCTCTGCCACTAGAACAAGCCTTTTTCATCATGCTGGGGATGTACGAAAAACTGGACGTCAAAGCGTTGGGTTCAATCATCACCGCTTTCGAGCGGGAGCTGGATCGGTTCTATCCGCAGCAAAAACTATCATCCGTCATTTAGAAGCTATTTTTAGAAGTCTATTTTATAGAAGCCTTTTTAGACTTTAGGTGTGGACGCGGTCATAGGTCAGAAACGAATAACGCAGATCACCCTCCTGTCCTTCAACGTGGGCCACTTCCTGAAACTCCCGTGGATCAAGCTCTGGGTAAAATGTATCCCCGTCATTGATGATCGTGTGAATCCGCGTCAGGTGTACCCGTGCCGTCAGCGGCAATGTCTGGCGGTAAATCTCGCCGCCACCCACAATACACACCTCATGCCCCCATTGCGGTGCCAGCTGGCGGCACAGCTCCAAAGCAGCCTCCAGGGAATCCACCCGTTCCACCCCTTCCGGTGGCTTCCATGTGCTGTTGCGGGATACCACCACCGTCTTGCGCCCAGGCAGAGGACGTCCAATCGCATCAAAGGTTTTGCGCCCCATCACCATGACGTGCCCCATGGTGGTGGCTTTAAAAAACTTCAGATCAGCGCTCAGGTGCCATGGCATAGCCCCTTGCCGCCCGATAACCTGGTTATCGGTGCAGGCCACCACATGGACCAATTGAATGTCATGGGGCTTCATATGGCCACCGGCGCCTTGATGCCAGGCTGCGGGTGATAGTCCTCGATCACAAAGTCATCGAATTGATAGTCAAAGATCGTGGCCGGCTTTCGTTTGATCACCAGCCGTGGCAAGGGTCCTGGCTCACGCTTGAGTTGCGTTTGGGCCTGCTCCAAATGATTGGCGTAAAGATGAACGTCTCCACCCGTCCATACAAAGTCCCCTACCTCAAACCCGCACTGCTGCGCCACCATATGGGTCAAGAGAGCATAGGAGGCAATATTAAACGGGGTCCCCAGAAAGTAATCCTGGCTACGAGCGTATAGCATGCAGGACAGTCGATTCTGGGCCACATAAAACTGGAAGAGCAAGTGACAGGGCGGCAAGGCCATCTGGTCCAGCAATCCCACATTCCAGGCATTGACGATATGACGCCGCGAGTCCGGATTTTTACGCAGCCCCTCCATCAATTGGCTGATCTGGTCCACATGGGAGCCATCCGGTTTGGGCCAGGATCGCCACTGATGCCCGTAGACTGGCCCGAGATTGCCCGCCGCATCGGCCCATTCGTCCCAGATGGTGACACCGTTGTCCTGCAGATAGCGAATATTGGTGTCCCCTTTCAGAAACCACAGGAGTTCATGAATGATGGATCGCAGGTGCAGTTTTTTAGTGGTGAGCAGAGGAAAACCATCCTGGAGATTAAACCGCATCTGGCGTCCAAACACCGACAGGGTCCCTGTCCCCGTCCGGTCTTCCTTGCGCACGCCGGTTTCCAGAATCTCCTGCATCAATGCCAGGTATTGTTTCATCGGCGGGGCCCCCTGTGTCTCATGGAAAGTATTTTCCACTTATAAACGGATTTTAGGGGGAGAACCAAGAGGATTTTGGGTGCCTGCCCGGCAGGCACCCGGTCGGGAGGATTACTGACAGACAAAGGCGGTACCGTTGCCACGGGTGCGAACCCCGTCACAGGGGTGCTGACCTTCGCCGGAAACCGTCAGCTTGGCCTGGTTGCCCGCCAGGTCACCGGCGATTTTACCGATGCTGCCGCTGTCGTTCACCTGCACGGTGCCCTGGCTCTGGTTACCGCGACCAACATAAACCAGGGATTCAACCTCTAGGCCCCCGATTTTAACGTTTGCGGTCGATTGATTGCCTGCCAAAAAGAGGCAAACACCTTTCACCTTGGCGCCATCACCATTACCTTCCAACTTCAGATTCAGTCGGCTCTTGTTGCCGGTGAGTTTAACCGCGATCACGCCCCCCTGCTGCACGCTGACATCCTGTTCCCGGCTGACCAGATGTACACGGGACAGTGGAACTCCCAGGATGTCGGCGCAAGCCTTGGCTTCGGAGCGGCTGGGGCAACCCACCACCTTGTCACCGGCCGGTGGCGTTGTGGTCCCGGTACTTGTACCAGGGGCGCCATCGTTATCCGCGGTGCTGTCGCTGGAATTGGAGCCGTTATTGGATTTACCATTGGTGGTTGTTCCACCGCTTGGGGTGGTTCCCCCGTTGGTGGTGGATCCGTCAACCGTCGTACCGCCACCGGTAGGCACATCACCGTCACCCGTGTTCGATGCCACCGTTGGATCATTGTCAGCGTATGCGGTGGTATCGATGTCAACATCGGTATCCAACGGTGCATTGGCCAGCTCATCAAAGACGGTTTCGGGATCCTGCGGCACCGAGGCATTGGCAAGATCATCGGGATTATCGATGGAGGCTTCGCTGCCAGGCTCAAATCCCCCACTGTTGGGATCGACCTTGACCATCACATTGGCCTCATTCTCCCGCTCCCCGAAAGAGGGGTCCTGGTCGCGTCCACAGCCGGTCAGTGACGTCGCCAGCAACAGGCTGAACAGAACGGAGGGTGCAGGTTGCAGGATGTTTTTGACAAAGGAAGTGAAATGATATGTCATGGGTGTGGCTCCTCTAAGTTATGCCTTCAAATCCCGCCTGCAGCATGGTTTGCCTGCGAGACATTTCACACAGTCGGCCAAGAGGTGTTTGGCTTAAGGTTTTTTTAAAAAATCTTGTTAGCTTTGTATTTTCAGCTAATTAGAGACCCCTACCGTTTCACCTTTTCGCGCTGGATGCAGCTGATCGGTACAAAATCTGCAAATTCTGACCATTGGTAAGCTTAAAAAAGCATCAGGCCTGGACCCTTGAACTTTTTGCCTGAAGCGACTATTGTCGAGAATTATTAAGAATCTTGACCATTAAATGGATGAAAATTTGCCTGAGGTGCCTCTTGTCCACTCCTGACATCATGACGAAAATCGTATCCCTGGCTAAACGCCGGGGCTTTGTGTTTCAAAGCAGTGAGATCTATGGGGGACTGAAGTCTTCCTACGACTTTGGACCTCTCGGGGTGGAATTAAAACGCAATATTGCCGCCGAATGGTGGCGTACTATGGTTTACGAACGCGAAAATGTTGTGGGCCTCGATGCGTCAATCATCATGCACCCAAAAGTCTGGGAATCCTCGGGCCACGTGGCCGGGTTTTCCGATCCTCTGGTGGACTGCTTGAATTGCAAGGAGCGTTTTCGCGCCGATAAAGCCCCCCGCATGGCCGCAGGCTCAGGGGTGGAGTTTCTGGAAGGCGGCAAGTCTGGCGGCAAAAAAATGTCAGGCACGGTGGGAGAACGTGGTTACGTCTGCCCGGTGTGTTCCAGCCCCAACCTCAGCGCCGAACGCCAGTTTAACGGTATGTTCCGCACCACCCTGGGACCGGTTGACCCGCTTACGGAAGCGGTGCGGGCATTGTACGGCAAGGGACTACCGGAAGACGAGTTTCGGGCTAAACTGGAGGAGCACGTCCGCGCCTCCACCGTATACCTGCGCCCCGAAACCGCCCAAGCGATGTTTGTGCAGTTTCTGAACGTGCAACAGTGTATGTCCATGAAAGTGCCGTTTGGCATTGCCCAGAGCGGCAAGTCCTTCCGCAATGAAATCATCACCGAACACTTTATCTTCCGCTCCGTCGAATTTGAGCAGATGGAGATGGAGTTTTTCGTCGAGCCTGGCACACAGGGGCAATGGCTGGAATACTGGACCAACGAACGATTGAGTTGGTACCGCAAATACGCCAACACCCCGGACGCTTTCCGCCTCCGTCGCCACGACAAAGACGAGCTGGCCCATTACTCCGACGATTGTTACGACATTGAATACATGTACCCCTGGGGCTGGGGCGAACTGGAAGGGGTGGCATCCCGCACCGATTACGATCTGAAAAAACACGCTGAGGCCACCGGGGTTAAACTCAGTTATTTTGATCAAAACAAAGAAGATCCCGCCACCGGTAAGCCCGGTTGGCGCTATACCCCCTATGTGATCGAGCCCGCAGCCGGTCTGACCCGTTCGGTTCTGGCATTTTTACTGGATGCCTTTGCGGAAGAAGGCGGCGTCGATCATGCGGGGCAGGACAAGACGCGCACGGTTCTCAAGCTTCACCCCCGTCTGGCGCCGGTCAAAGCGGCGATTCTGCCGCTGGTCAAAAAGGATGGCATGCCGGAAAAAGCCGATGCCATCGTCCGGGAATTCCGCCATTCCGGTATTATGGTGAACTATGATGAGCAGCAGTCGATCGGTAAACGGTATGCTAAACACGATGAGATTGGCACGCCGTATTGTTTGACGGTTGACCAGCAAACCCTGCAGGACGATACCATCACCATCCGGGATCGTGACAGCGCCGAGCAGGTGCGGGTTCCCATCACCGAGGCTTTGGATACCGTCAAAAAACGTTTGAACAATTTCTAATTCGACGCCAGGGTGAGGGCTGCAGCAATGAATCGACCGGAACAAGGGGAACGCAAGCGCAACAATCGGGGTGGCCGTGGTCGCCGCCCTGGCAACGATCGTCGCCGTGACCGCAGCTCAGGTGGCAATGACGCTCAGGGAAATCGCGGATCACAGCCACAGGGAGGGGGACGCCCACAAGGACAGCGCAATGCCGGCAAATCCTCTGAGCCCGCACGCAAGGCTGCTCCCAATTTCGATACCCCCATGGCCAAGGATAATCCCACACTGCGCTATGGAGTGGTATTTTACGACAACCATTCCCAGGCTAAAGCCGACTTTGCCCGCCTTGAAGAGCTGGCACAGCAGTATGATCGACTCAATATCGTCATCCGCGCCGAAGGGGAAATGGACGATCCCGACCTCACCCAATACGGTAAAGTGTTCGCTGGGGCTGCATGGGCCCTGATCCATGATCGCCGAGTTGCGGAAGGTTGGTACGACCAGCTCCATATCTAAAAGACAATCCTGATAAATACCGAACGGAATGACTAGCGCATGCATCTGCAATTGCTGTCATTTCCGGTAATTTTTAGCTTTTATCTAAACCCCATTCCCTCCTCCTCCGATAAGAACTCGTCAGTCAGATGACGCAATAGAGGAGGTTGAATCATGAAAATCCTGTCTCACAAAATCGTCGCCCATGCTGTGCTGGCCACCGCTCTGGTGTCCGGCTGCGGTATCAACATAGGTGCCTCCGATGGCAACAATAAGGCGAAAGTGGGGGTCGGCACCGGAGGAGTGGATGTGGAAACCCAAACCGGTGACAACAACGAAACCGACACCGCTGTAAAAACCTCCACGGAAGATCTTGGAGGAACGACCACCTTTGAAACCCTGTGTACCGACGCGCTAGGCTATACCGTGGAGCCCGGAACCATCACCCAGGATACCTACATCGTATCCAACCGTATCGCTGAGAGCGAGGCCCATACCTATACCGTCGCGTCTGATCTCGGACTATTGTGCATGGTCTTCAATGGCGTTGAAAATGTCGTCAATTTAAACCTCGACGCCTCGGTCAGCAAACTGGCGCTGGTGGCCAACGGTACGAAAAATAACCTGACCATCAACGTGGCGGCCGGCAAAAGCCTCACAATCGAAACCGTGATCCACAATGGGGTGGAAACCAACGTGACGGTGACCAAGGGGGATGGTGCCAGTGTCACCTGTCCCACCGATAAGATCATCAGTGTAATCGACGGACAGTTCATTTGCCCATAGTTGTGACGTTCGTTTGATTCGTCCACAAGCGCGGGAGATTCCGGATGGGAAAGCCGATCTGCCTGTTATTAGTCGTTGTGGTGATGGCCGGAGGTTGCCGCATGCGGCAACCCGTGCTGCATGCAACTCCCACGGGTGCATCGTCTGCAACTGTGGAACCCTTTGATGTGGAGGGTATCCGCACACGCCTGCGGGAGATCGCCGCCCAAAACGGCAATCGCCAGATCGACTATGGCAGCCATTCGTCGGAGGGCAGCACCGTCATCGAACTGGCACGTCGGGCCCCCTTTGAGCCCACCGCGGCCCTGTGGCTGGCGGATTGGTTGCGGGACTACGAATCCGCCAGCGGTGAGGATCTTGCGGGCCTCCGTGTGGAACTATTGATCCGTACTGCCGGGGACCGGGACGGCTGCATCGATTTACCCTATCTGCAAGCGATCCTTAAGGCCGCCGAAAACCCCCGCGCCAACCGGGTTGTGCGGGATGGCGCCGGATGGGCCTATCTCGACACTCTGTATTTCAATGACCGTTACAGCCGTCGGTTAACCCCTCCGGCACGACAGGCCCTGCACCAGTTTTTAAATCCTGCATTGGTCAGTCTCCAAAACGAATGACACTTTTCAAATACTCCTGCCCATTTCCCAACGCCTAACCCCCGTTTTTTTACGATTTCTTAATTTGCTTTATTCCCAACAGTTACTTCATATTATGATCACACCTAAATCATATCGAGGCGCCTGATGGGGATTTTGAAGATTGGAATTTCGCTCCTTAGTCTTACATTAATGACCAAGACTTTATGGGGCCAAAAAGCTTCATCCTTGTCACCAAAGAGAGAAAAGTCGAGTCCAGGTATGATGCAAGAGGAATCATTGCGACTGCATAGTTCTCAGTGGTTTGGCATTCATAAACCCCTCGCGCAGAAGCCTTCCCGACCGACGCCTCCAATCGGCGTTCCTTATAGGACAACTTCACAAAAAGCCAGCGATCAAGTCGAAATTGCCCACGGCTTGACGGTTGAGTATTTAACGCGCGAAGCAGGCGAAACCAGCGATCAAATGATTTTGTTTCCCAAAGATCACCCAACCCATGTGATTGCCTGTGTGGAAAGTGAACGAAAGATCATTGCCGGAGAGAATACCTCATTTCCCAAATATAATCCCAGCGTGCAGATTACGGATCTCGGCACACGAAAGGTGAGAACACTGGTCCGCGGTATGCATGAATGCGACGGCATTCGCCTCCTCCCTTGGGGCCATGTTTTGATTTCTGAGGAAGCCTTGGATGGACACGCCTTCGAAATGAAGGATCCCTTGGATATGCCTGAAGCGACTTTGGTCGATCGTGACAGGGGAGAGTTTCGCGTAACAGATAGTAAGCCGAGTGTTCACATCATACGCCTGGATCGACTCCCTCAGATGGCATGGGAAGGTATTTTTGTTCATACGAGCGGGACGATAATCGGCGGCGATGAATTGGCCCCTGGTGTTCTGAATCCCCAGGCAAAGGGCGGCAGTATCTACAAATTCATTCCCGAACGCCCATTTGACGGCACCGCAAAGGTGACTGAACTCAACGACTCCCCACTGTTGAAAGGTCGCAGCTTCGCACTGCGAGTCAACTGTCAGAATGGCCCCGAGCAAGCGATCAAAGAAAACTTTGGACAGGGCTGCGAAGAGGGCACGGCCATCTGGATCGAAGTTTATCCTGTTCACGCACGAACGAAAGCTCAGGAAATCGGCACCGGTTATTATCGTCCTGAGGATCTTCATGATGATCCCACCTATCGCGATCCCACCCATCCCCAGGGAGCGCGGTACTGTTGGTCCACCACCGGAAAGAAGGAGGGCCGGCATTGGGGCGCTGTTTTTTGTGCTATTGACCCCAATGTCCCCACATCTTCAGCAAAGGTGGAAGTGACGCGATTTATCACAGGGGATACTGAATTTAATTATCTCGATAACATGGATTTCCAACCCAAGACAGGTAATCTCTATGTCTTAGAGGATGACATGCATGGTGAGATTTACGCCTGCCTTCCGGATGGTGAGGATCGTGATCTGTTGACGGATGGTTGCGTCAAGATCCTTACAGTATTGGATCCTTCTGCGGAGCCCACGGGGCTCATCTTTTTCCCGGATGGTCAACAGGCTTTGCTATCGATTCAACACTCGCGAGACGATCTCATGCCGCGGGTGGATGATTATCCAACCGACGATATCCTATGGATCAAGGGCTTTAAGATCCCCCAAAGGCCCTAAGGTCTGCCGTCGAATATGAATAAGTAAAAAACGATGCGGGCCAGTCTTGGCTGCTATAAACAGTGACCTCCGCGATCTGTTTACGGCCGGGAGTGACCTTCCACGGCAAAGATGCAGCTCTTTTGGTCTTTGACAACGCCGTCTTCAAAGTGAAGGTCCCTTTTTGTAAAAGCAACCGTGATATGCGGATGATATTGCAGTGGAAGAAATTGGCCTGGCTTTCCCCCTTGAGCTAGAAATTGTTCGGCAAGTGCTTGGCGAAAAGCTGTGAGGGCTTCGTCCTGAACGACAAGGTAGTAGGTTGCCATTATGCTGGATCCTTCAACCTTTGTTCCCTTGCCAAGACAGGGGACTGAGAATGAACTCTTTTGTATGCCCATGCGGTCGGCCAGGGCCAAAATATTTTCACGTTTTAATACTTTAGTTAATTCCTGGTATTCCGGAGGGGTGACTAATGTTAAGTGGGCCTCCGGACGCGCCTGCAACGTTGTTTCTAGCCGTGTTTCCAATAATTTTTTGACTTTATTAATGGGACCATAGGGAATGGCCTTTGCGATATACCGGGAACCGGAAGCCTCTTGAATCGACAGGAAAGCCGTTGCATAAATTGCTTCATCGACCGCAATTGTTTCCCCGTGAGAGGTCGATTCAAACGTTTGGCTTTTCAAACCGTGATCTTGCAACGCGCATGACCAGCTCAAAAAGACCAATGGCGTAAATGCAAACAAGGATGGCATTAAATGCATCAGGCCCTCCGGGTGGCGTGGATCAATATCGTACACGTCCTATTCACCATGCAGCTGATTGCCATTTTAATGTCTCTCCCGATATCCGTCGATCAAATTGATGACACCGCCCTTCCAAGGGAGGTTGTTCAATTTTGGGGTTAGACAGTTTTTATAGCACCCATAACTTACCCACCGTAATTTTCATTTTTTACGTCGCCAATCATCCGATAACGACAGAACAATTTGGGCAAAAAAAAATTCCCTCAAATTACCTCCCCAAAAAGTCGATGAAATGCAGGAATCAAAAGTTCGCTGTGGCCACCAACCCGGTGAACAGATCCAGACCTAACACAACCTAGAGGAACCGACCATGAGACCTGTCACCACCCGTGCGCCTTTGGCGCTCACGCTTCCACTCCTGGCATTTTTGCTCAGCAATTGTGGACCGGAGACCGCGGATTTTTCCGGCGGCACTCCCACCTCGGTACCGGAAACCAATGTTCCGTCGATCAATGAAGACAAAATCCCCAACGAGGTCAGCGACGTTCCAACAGAGCCGACTCCCGAAGAGGATGTGACGGAAACCCCACCCTCTGATCCCGAAACCCCGGTGGTGGTGGAGGATACCACGCCCCCTCCACCTACACCCCGTCCAGATCCTGTTGAGCCACCACCGCCTCCAGTGCCACGAGCTCTGGTGCAGACGTTTGAGGGTGCAGAGCTGGAGACCGCCAAGTCTCCCGACATCATTTTCCTTATCGACACCAGTGCCAGCATGATCTGGGAAAAAGAATCCATTGAGCGGGAATCAGAGCGGCTGGTCAAACGGCTGCTTTCTTACAACATCAAAGACTTCCAGCTGTTCATGGTGGGGGACAACCACAGCAAGTCAGAAAATCTGCGCTTTAACTTCCCCCCGGAAATGTTCGCATACGACAACTTTGATGTGGTGGACGCCACCATCCTCAGCAATAACAGTCTTGATGTGTTTCAGGACTTCCTCGATGGCAAGCACACCTCCCGCCTGGAGGTCCGCAAGGATCACCCGCAGGAGGTGATTGTGGTGACGGACGACAACTTTGGCTCTCCGGTCTTCCGCAAGTCCGATGAGGAACATGTCAAAAACGTTCGCGGTCGGGTGAAAGACGCGGGACACGAAAAGGTCCACTTCAACGGCATTGTCGGACTACCCAATTCCAAGACCAACGCCAATTGCAACATCTCCAAACCGGGTAGTGTCTATCAAAAACTGGTGCAGGAACAAACCGCGCCGGGCTTTATCCAGGATCTTTGCGAAGAGGACTGGGGTAAACTGCTGGAGAACTTTGCGGACTTTATCGTCGAGCGCACCCTGACCGCCACCTTCAAGCTGGAGAAAGCCATTGATCCGACCTATGACGTGGTGGTGAAGGTCAACGGCGCAACGGTTGATGCGGGCCGATACACCATCGACCTCACCGCCAGTACGGTGACCTTTAAGAAGGGCCATATCCCTGCCAAGGGAGCAGCGATCGAAGTCACCTACTTTGGAAAAAAATAATCAATCTGCGGGGGGCCATCCATCCGATGTGATGGTTCCCTTGGCGTACATCGCGATCCCTGTTACCTCGGAGCTTTTGGATCGGACTTCCGGAGAAGTGGCTTCTGGAGCTTCATTTCCTATTTATATTAGGCTGTTACAGCCCCACCATAATATCCCCTATAATTTCAGCAGATTAGCGTCAATGCCTCCCCCAATTTAAATTTAACGACCTTATTTTAATTTATAAAGCATTAATTTTAATTAATAACAAATTATAGTTACTTATATTTAATTTTAGGCTAATGTTTTTTAGATATCGACCGATAAGGCTACCGAAGGTCAGGAGAGCGGATATGACTCATACTGCAGAACAAATTGATAGAGCAAAGAAAGCATTCGCGTTTAGCAGCGACAGCGATTTAGCGCGCTTTCTTGACATTTCGTATCCGACGATTAAAAACTGGCGCGAAGAGAAGGGCAGCACCAGACAATCAAAACAAAATTACGTTTTTAAAGCGGTTATAGAAGCTCTTGAGAAGCTATTATCAAACGGCAGAAAAACATCTCCACAAGATCTCTATAATTTTTTTGTAACCCCTCGCAAGGCTCTTGGTGGGCAGTCTTTTCATCAAATCATCTTAAAGAAAGCTAAAGACGAAGATGCTGTTGAGCTTATCGTCTACCTTATAGATTCTTCAGCTAAAGAAAGTTTGAGTGAAGAGTCATTGTCTTCAAAAGAGAGGTTTGAAAGAAGCTACGGGGTTATTTCCGATATATCTTGTCGCAAGGCTGCAGAAGAGAATCCGTCTATCCTGACAGAGATTTTAGAAGACACCAAAGATGCGATTGAGACGTCTGTTATTTTAGAAGCTCTGCCTTACAGTGGGGATACTGGATTTATCAATCACATTATCACCTATTTAGACGATTTTAGTCCGCTCGTGCGTGAATCAGCCGTAACGGCACTTCACGCTTACGCAGAAGACTCAGAAGAATTATCTGGGAAAGTGATTTTTCCTGCTTTGAAAAAACGCCTAGAAAAAGAGTCATCTGCGGCTATACAAAAATCGATCGGTGAAGCACTCAACTGCCACAAATTTGAGTTTTAAATGAAGAAATATCTGCGCTCGAAGCGAAAGGAAACTCCCTACGAGGACGCCGAGCAATTTCTTAAAAGAGAGCTCTATCGGGATGAAAAACCTGATGAAGATCTTTCCTGCAATCACATTAATCAAAAAGAAGCAGAAAAATGCCTCATCGAATATAAGGCCACAAACTTTCCAAAACCCATGACTAAAAGCATCGCTGGCTTTTTTTTACCCAATGAACTCACTTATAACTTAAAGAGAGAAACCACCGGGTATTTTAAGCTTGTCAAAGATACCCACCACTGCCTTCAAGGCGCTGATAGCCTGACTCGAATCGCACAAGTTGGATACAAGCACAACGACGTATCCCTTACAAAAGAACAAATTTGGGCTTTTATCGATGAAGAAGATAGGAATGGAAACGTCGAGTGGAAAGCTTTTTTAGCGGCAAATGATGACTGGCAAAAAAAACTGAAAAACTATCGTCATCAGAAAAAAGCGGCCGCTCTGCAAGAATGGAAATATTATGGCGGCGGAAGCTTCAAAGAAGGAACAATCAGTCGATTGATGAAACTTGATCCATCAAAAACAAAAGAGCTTCTTTCTAAAATCATTGAAGTTGAAGCGTTGACCCAAGCCGAGCTCAAAGAATTAAAGAAGTATATTTGACCCTCACCATATGCTCAATATACATCTACCAGCAATAAATGGAGGCGCTGAGCGGAGTCGAACCGCTCTAGACGGATTTGCAATCCGCTGCCTAGCCGCTTGGCTACAGCGCCGTTTTCAAAGGAAGAAACATGTTTGTACCCTTCCCCCGGCCTGGCCGCAAGAGAATTTTCCCCTCAACGCATTCCAGCCCATCATCTTGATTGTTTTTTGAACACGCCACCGATAGAATATTAAAAACCATGGAGGGTTTTTATGAGATTTAAGCCATTTCGGTGCGCCCTGATCGCCCTACTGTCGCTGGGAGCAGCACCGTCCCTCGCAGACCCTGTGCAAACCATTTATGTTTCGCTGACACCGAAGAATACCGTGATGCGGTTTTTAAACCGATTTGCCACCCCCCTGCATCAGGTGGTGGTAACCACGGCTCCGGTGTCCAATGCCATCAAGACATTAAAGATTGAGGTACCAGCGGATCGTAAACTTTACATCGCGGAGATCCCTCCCGAAGCCGGGTGGAAGGTCACGGAGCATCTGGGACGCATCGATCGGTTTTATGTGCTGGCGTTGAATCCAGAGCTGCAACCCCATATTCATGATCCTCTCCATGCGGGCATTTACATCGAGGCGGTTGCGGAACAGGAAATGGCGGCCCCGTCCGTCCAATCGCCAAAATTGGAAGGTCAACCCAGGGCCCATGCGGATGTGCCGGTGGTATCCCCGGCCTTTCTGGATCAAAAACTGCGGGAGTTAACCGGCAACCTGCCGGTCACCATCAACGGCTCGTCCACCACCATCGCGGAGCGGGGGACGGCGGCGGGACGGCAGAAGGCTGCTGCCTATCTGGCGACCTATTATCGCGAGCTGGGGTTTACCGTGTCGTACCATCATTATGGTAATGACGGCATCAACGTCGTGGCGGAACGGGCCGGCAGTGCACCCTCCCGCGTGCTGCTGGTAACCTCCCACTATGACTCGGTGTCAAATCCCGGCGCCGACGACAATGGCTCCGGCACTGTCAGCGCGATGGCTGTCGCCCAGGCTCTGGCCAAGGTGCCCCTGCAGCACGCGCTCCGCATCGTGGCCTTTGACCAGGAGGAACGGGGACTGGTGG
>JAKQGS010000414.1 GCA_029556045.1 Pseudomonadota bacterium
AGCACATTCCCACCAACTTTCGTTCCCTCCTGCTGGAGGAGGTGATCCCCCGCTGCACCGCCCGCCTCACCGTGGAACGCTCCCATATTCCGCCCCAGCATGAATTTTCTCTGGCGGAAGTCCGCATTGCTGCACGCCTTCTTCAGGTGGGCCCCAAATCCGTGCGTCTGCGGATCAACGAACCCCTGAGCGGATTTAGTCTTGCCCGCATCCGCAGCCCATTTTTTGACGACAAGCTGGCGAAAAAACCCTTTGTTAAGATCACCGCAGCATTGGCCCAACAGGATCCCGCACAGGAAGATCCCTGCTGGGAGCTGGAATGCCGTTTTTCCGACATGTCTGCCGCCGAACAACAACGGATCACCGAACTATTGCAGCCGCAGATTGCACCGCTCACACCGGAAACGGCAGCAGCCGTGTCCCGTCCTATTCCCATCGCTCACCGACCGATGCCGGAAATTGCATCCGAGGATGACGAACCGACACCGGCCACCATCAGCTTGACAGCTCGTGGTGTCGCCATCCTGATGGTGCTGGTATTACTATTGATGGCTTTTTCGTATTGGGCAGGAACACAGCGCCGATCGTCCAGTCATCGATCTTCGCCACGCACGGAATAAGAAATTAGAAGCCATTTCTAAACCCCAGATGCTAGGCGTCGAGGAGCGACGGCGCGGAGTTTACGCCCTGGTAAATGAGCACCGGCGCGACGAAGACAACAACGCAGATGGGGTTTAGAAATGGCTTCTAGACACGTTTGACAGAGACCTGGATACGACAGCCTCCCACCCGAATCTCGTCTTTGGGGTGAACCAGGTGCATCCCGGTGATGGTTTTGCCATTCAACATCGAACCGTTGGTTGAACCCTGATCCTCGATAAACACCTCACCCGTGTCATTCAACTTGATCATCAGGTGCTTGCGAGAAATCTGGGAATCACGATCAAACTTGCCGAAGCTGGAGGCCCGCCCGATGATCACGGTCTTCTGCGGCAACTCCACCGTCTCACCAGATCCGTTGGGATAGGTGATCTGCAGTACCAGCACCGCCTGCGGCTCCTTGAGTTCTTTTTCAATCAGGGTGTCCACAATGCTGTTGGTGGTGGACTTGCGGGATTTAAACAGGGTGGGAATATGGCGAACATTGCGTTCGTCCTCCAAAGCAAAGCGGAACTGCGTTTGCCCGATCCGCACCACATCCCCTTCCTGCAGTTTGGCTTTCACGATACGAACGCCGTTCACAAAGGTGCCATTGCTGCTGTTCATGTCAAAAATGTGGTAGGCATCGCTGATATTTTGAATCTGACAATGGGTGGCGGAGACCTCTGCATCCTGGATAACGATGTCCGCCTTGTCCCGCCCCAGGATGGTGGCATCCCGCCGCAGTTTGACCATTTCCTTTCCGGACGTATCCGCCATGGCGATCAGTACACCACGTTTTTCGTGCGAAGATTTGCCGCCTGGAGGTTTTCCCGCCATCCCTGGATTCCCCGATAGGTTGTTTATTTCATTTTACCTTTAGGCTGGAAATTTGAATACTTATTCACTCCATAAGCCTTGAAGGTCGGAATTTTAAAATGTCATGAATTACCTTATAATTTGATTATATTTCTTGACATTATATGGATGTTAAACTATTCTATCAAAGAATTTTTGTATAAAAATGCCGCATGTTTTACAAAGGCAACCCATGAATTGGTCCCAAACGGAAGAAGAGGTCAAGAACCTTTTTTACCAATGCGAATTCCGCCAAGTAGTGGAAATCGTGGACAATTTGTCATTTGGCGACAGGGATTCCGACCGTTATTTCAACCTCCAGTCCATCAAGTCATCCGCCCTTTTTGAGATGCATCAGGTGCCACGAGCCAAAAGCCTGCTGAGCCAATTGACGTCAGAGGGTTCGGAACAGTCCCCCAATCAGCTGTACGCCCTGGCCCGTCTCACCTATCTCGACAACGACTATCATCAGGCGGAAACCCTGTTTCAGCTGCTGGCGGACCGATCTGACTCGGTACGAACCTATTTTAAGGCAATCCTGGGTCTGGCGAACGTTTATTACAGCTTAGACCGGGAAGAGGACTACCGGGCCCTGATTCCGGAGATTGAGGAGCTGATCGAGCATGTCTCACCGGATGAACGGCTGTCGCTGCATCTCTTGCAGGCCACCACCGCCCCCATCACCAATCTGCCGTTTCTGGAGTCCAAAAAACTCTTTCAGCAGGTGATCCATGAAGCGACCCGCTGGCGGTGGAACTACTTTGTTATCAAGGGGTTATATGGTCTGGCAAACCTCTATCACCGTCACACCAAGTCCGAGGCCATGGAGGCCACCCTCGACGTTCTCAAGTGTTATCTGCATCCCAAAGAGACCGTCTATTTGACATACCTCATTAATGAAAAATTTAAAGATCAAAATTTTGTCTTAACGTCTCCCTTGCAATTTGATATGGAGTATAAGAGGATTTGTGTAGATGGACAGTGGATACCGTTGCATGACAAACCACTGATCTACCGCTTCCTGGAGATTCTGAGTACACGGGGTTCGTTCGTCAGCAAAAAAGAGATCGCGGAATATTTGTGGCCCGATCAGACTTACGACTCCAAAGTTTACGATCCCAGAATCTTCGATATCGCCCGACGGGTGCGGCTCATGATTGAGCCCTATGAGAATCAACCGATCTCACTCCTGTCGGGACGTTTAGGGTACAAGCTGGCGGCTCAGGCCGACAGTCGCAAGAGAGACAACAACCTGCAGCAGGAAAGGTAGAAAACCATGTTTAAGAAAATCCTCGGAATCGGTTTGGCCCTCGGTTTTTCAGCCGCGGTCTTTGGTGGTGACGGCACGTTGCCTCTCTTTATGAGCGGTACTGCTAACAATGGCGCAACTGTCGAGGTTTCAATCAGTCGTATGACTGAGATGAGCCGCACCAACGGCAACAACCCCTGCGGCAGCGGCAGTTATCTGCGCGCAACCGGCGCACTGTCCGTCAACGGCAATGCTCACAGCATCCAGGGTGTCTGCAGCGGCAACCCCACTCAGGTTATCGCCAACGGCGCCCAGCTGTCCGGTAGCGTGAAGATGGAAAACGGCGGCAAAGTCTTCGTCGGTACTTTGAAAACCGGTGACGGCACACTGCCCCTCAAATTGCGGGCTCAGTAAGATCGAAGCAGCTTTTAATAGTGAACGAAACCCACCCCTTTCGGGGTGGGTTTTTTATTGATTATTCGTAGCCGCTTGACTTACAACTCCCCCACAGGGAAATCCCCCCGGAGGAAACAACAGCATGCTCCCAACCACCGCTGCGGCCGCTTATGAAAAATTAAAGCCCATGATCAGCTCCTTTACCCTGGATTTTGAAATTCGTGAAAAAGCCGAACTGGTGGCTGAAATCAATGCCCTGAAGAAAGAACGGGATGCCATTATCCTGGGGCACAACTACATGGAACCCGCCCTCTATCACGGGGTGGCGGATGTCACGGGCGATTCCCTGGAATTGTGCCGCAAGGCGGCGCAAGCCACTCAAAAGGTCATCGTCTTTTGTGGCGTGGAGTTCATGGCTGAAACCGCCAAGATCATCAACCCCGACCGCACCGTTCTGATCCCCTCTCTCAAAGCGGGCTGCTCGTTGGCCTCCAGCATCACCGCCACCGATGTGCGGGCTCTCAAAGCCAAATTCCCCGGTGTCCCCGTGGTGACCTACATCAACTCCTACGCCGAGGTAAAAGCGGAGACCGAC
>JAKQGS010000460.1 GCA_029556045.1 Pseudomonadota bacterium
GCATCCCACTGCGGGTCAAAGGGCTTGAGCAGCGGGTGATCTTTGGCCACCGGCTGGTCAAAACTGAGGCTCAAAAACTTTTCCTGCCCCAGCAGCGATTCAAACTGGCGAATCGGTCCGTCAAAACGTTTGGTCCCGCCAAGGATCAGCACAATGCGGGAGCACAGGGCTTCCACATCCGCCATATAGTGGGAAGTGAGAATCACGGTGGTGCCGTGGAGTTTTTGATAGTCTTTGAGAAACTGCCGGATATTGTTTTGCGCCACCACATCGAGACCGATGGTGGGCTCATCCAGAAAAATCACATCCGGGCAATGGAGCAGGCTGGCCATCAGCTCCATCTTCATGCGTTCTCCCAGCGAGAGGCGGCGCACGTGGATATGCATCACGTCCTCAACCCCCAGGAGAGAACTCAGCTCCTTGATGCGCTGATCAAAGTCCCCGTCCGGGATTTCGTAATACCGTTTCAGCAGGATAAAGGAATCAAACGCCGGAATATCCCACCATAGTTGGGACTTTTGCCCCATGACCAGGGCTACTTTTTTGCGAAAGGCCACCGCCCTTTGAAACGGTTCATAACCCAGCACCGACAGGCTGCCGCTGGTGGGGGCGATCAGCCCCGTCATCATTTTCATCAGGGTGGTTTTGCCGGCGCCATTGGGCCCCAGCAGTCCAATAAACTCCCCGGCCCCCACCGTCATGGTAAAGTCAGCCACCGCTGCTTTGATGATAGGCTCCCGCTGGAAAAACGATCGCACCGTACCGGCAAAACCCGGTGCTTTCTTATAGCTGACAAAGTTTTTGCTTAAGCCCTGACAGGAAATCATATGATCCATATCCGATCCGATTGTTAATATCTCCGACGATTCTCGTATCAAAGTAACGTGGCATGAATCCCCAAGCGCAGGGCCAGGCTGCGACCGAGGTCGGTGTTGCCCGCCACCCATCCTTCCGTCTTACCCTCCACCTCCATATAGGGATTCCAGATGATCCACTGTTTTAAACTCACCCGCAGAGCGCCGAGCCCACCGGTCATGGCGTCCCGCGTGCGAAAAGCCTGCTCCTGCGGCTGCTGCCAGATCATTCCCCGCATTCCCAAAGCCCAGTGAGGAGAAAGGGGCCAATCGATGCGTTCCAGTTCGATGCCGGGAAACCAGCGGTAGGCGTTCTGATAAAGGTGCAGGCGGGCAAACCACTTCTGATCGATCTGCGGCATGTAGAAAAACCGCCCGCCCAGATCCGCCCCAAACGACGTCAGATAGTGATGCAGTCCCCAATTGTAATAACCCGGTGACCAGTCCCCCGAAAATCGGGTCTTGCCCCAGGGGATGGGATCCACCAGATTGAGCAGGCTATACTGCCCCTGCCGTTTGAGAAACTGCTGCTCGAAACTATTGAGATCATCGCGCCCCCGGTAACGATCAATGCCATCGCCGAGCGGGTGGGGGCCACGATCCGCATAGGGTTCATCAGGGCGATTGAGATCGTACATCCAGCTGGTGACGTCGTGCCCCACAAAATCCCGCTCGTTCTGCCGGTGCTGCTGGCGGTTGAATTTCTCTTTGATGCGATCCGGCTCGTCGGATGAACCGCTCAGGACGTAAAACGCCCCCTCCAGTGCATTCACCAGGAGAATAAATTGATGGGGGGCTTCGTTGAACTGGTAAAACATGCGGCGCTCGATGTCCACATTGGCCTCATACCCGCTTTCAATCCCCGCCGCCGCCAGGCGCACCAGATCCGGATTGTCTTCCGTCTTGAGCCGGGCTAATTGATCGTCCCGCACGCGGGAGACCTGGATAACCCCTTCACCGATGGGAAACTTGTAGACCTCATTGTAAGAGCTGATGCCGTTGCGGGTCATCACCGCCCGGTGCCATTCCTCATGCAGCCACGATGTCCCCGGCGGTATGTAAAAACTCAAAATATCCGCCGCCGCAATGCCCAGTGTGGTGGTCAAGCTATGGCGCGATGATCCAGGGCCGGCCCCCAGCCCCCGGGCCAGGCCCTCGTGCAGAGTGCCGTAAAAGCAGGTGGTGACTGCCAGGGATTGCCCCATGCTGGGAGCCTGACCGGTTTGGGAGTTAAAGGGCATGTCCCAGAGGGGTAGGGTGCAGTGCACCGGCGCCATCATCTCCTGGGCCTGCAACCACTGTGGAATCAGGGCAAGAGCGACCATCAAAAAGAGCGACAGGGCTGGAGAGGCCGCTGGACGCCGCGGACATGGGTTCATGCAAGTTCCTCACGTTGGTGGTTCTGTTGCATTAATAGCCGATAAGTAGCCAAATTTCAAAGGGATTCAAGCGGAACTCAGGTTCTGGCCCACACCCACCGAAAGGTTAAAGGAGGGGATTTTAGGAGATTCCATCATGCGTGAGGCCAAAATATTAACATTTCCAGTCAAGGGCCAGCGGGAAAGTCTGGACACGCTGCTG
>JAKQGS010000461.1 GCA_029556045.1 Pseudomonadota bacterium
GCACTGCACCGTCATGGCTGCACTGCACCGTCTTTCTGACCCTGAGCGGAGCGAAGGGGAAGAATCTCAAATGGAAAGGGATCGTGGAGGTTGAAAGGGACCGTCAAGAATCGGGGCCTGTAGGCGTTTGGACGACCTTCCGCGTGGGTGATCGACCCCTTGAATCAGCGGATGGAATATCGATTGATCCTGACGAATAAGCGTCACAACGTAACACCCATGCCCATGATGAACGAAACAAGATGAAGAATTATTCTCCGACTTAGATTGGGACGAGCTGGCTGATAAATCCTGATAAGAATCATGTCCCTCATGGTCAGCATGCTGATGGGTGAACGTTTCTATAAGCTCGCTGTCGTTGCCGACGGTATAGGGATCTTCATCGTTATGACAATGGGGAGCTGATTCCGCGATGTTCAGACTTAGAACAGCGGCAGATAGCCACAGGGCCATTAATTTTCTAAACCGGGAAATCGTCATAGTGCTTATATGGATACAAAAGGGCACTCCAATTGTCAAAATAAACTTTCCCTGAATAAAATCGACGCATAGGCCATCACGGTGACCATTGCCCAAGGGCAAGCCCCCGGCAAAGGGGCTATTGTTAAAGTGAGTTATTGTGCCAAGGTAAGATCCCTACGGAAGGAATTGCAGGGGAATGAACACAATTGTTTTATCATCCTGATGCTGATCATCGCCAGCGATGACCTCTGCCGTCACACGATCGGCAGTGATGGCGTTGGGACTGACTTCATCATCATCTTCCAGACACTTTTGCAGTTCATAAAAGCGTCCCAGTCGGATCTCATCGGCCGTGGTGGGGTGGGAGGAACCAGCCCCTCCTTTATATTCGCAAATAATATCATCGTCACGCCCGGTTAAACCAAAACTCACGGTCATGGTGTGGTTCCCCGCATTTCCCGCCACCACAGATAGATAGGAAGGGGCCGGCACCGAACGACTCATACGTGCGCCTGTTTCGTCATTCCACTGGGTATTGCCATTCACGGTCAACGGCGGAATATAAGACCGCGCCGCCACCAGATAGTCATCAAATCGTTTGGCGATCATGACCGGCATACTTGGGTCAAGTACCAGGGCTCCCCGATAAATATTGGGTTTGTTGAAGCCGTTGATTTCCACCAACACCGGCGCCAGGTCATTGATAGCCGCTATTGGGACGTCGGTCGTCCAGTGCCAGGGGCTGGCGGCTGCTGCGGGCACGCTTGGGGATGACTCTGGTCTGTTTTGTGCCGAAACTATAATGATGGGGCTGGCCGCCAGGACATCTGAGATGTTCGATTTCTTCTCAATATCACCGATACGGCAACCGACACCCACCCTATCTGCGCCGGATGTAGCAATGGTTTCGTCCTTCATGCATATGAGGTACGACCCTCCCACCATGACCGGTTCGGCAATGGTTTCATCTTCCGCATCCTCGTTTTTTTCAACTTCAGCGGATGGTGAACTTGTGTCAGTTTTAGCCTTTGACTGAAAGGCCTGAGGTGAACAACCCCAAAGGATCGATAAGGCCAGTACTCCTAGGCCTAAGGGGCCCGAAGTCTTAATGGCTGACATTCTGTCTATCCTTGCAATCATGAATGCCCCCTATTCCTCCAGTTGATATCCCATTATCGGAATAGTCAGCGAAAAATTGAGGGAAATTGCGCGAATTTTCGATAGCAACCAAGATCAATGCGTCAAATCTTACAGGATAGTAAGAAAGATTAGGAAAATCCTTGTGGATGCTCCTGATGCCATCGCCAGGCGGTGGCGATAATTTCCTTCAGCTCAGAATGACGTGATTCAAAACCCAGCAATTTTTTGGCTTTGCCGTTGTCCGCATAAAGTGACGCAGGATCACCGGGGCGAGGTGGCGCATATTCCACAGCAATGTCGACCCCAAGGACCTTACGCACCGCCGTCACCACCTCCAGATTAGAAAAACCATGACCAGTGCCAATATGCACCGCTTCATACGTCCCTCCAGGTTGCCCGGACAGCCATGCGGCCGCGCGGATATGGGCATCGGCGAGATCTGTGACATGGATGTAGTCCCGCACGCAGGAACCATCGCGGGTATTGTAGTCTTTGCCAAAGATAGTAATGGGGCGACCGGCCATAACTGCTTTGAGGATATTGGGGATCAAATGGGTTTCCGGCTGATGATCCTCACCGATGCCCCCATCGGGATCGGCGCCGCAGGCATTAAAATAGCGGAGAGCCATGGCCGGAAACTGATACTTGCGGGCGTAATCCTCAATCACAAATTCCGCCATCAGTTTGGAGCGGCCGTAGGGTGAGATGGGATTTTTGGGATCATCCTCCGCAATCGGGAGTTTTTGCGGCAGACCAAAGACCGCACAGGTGGAAGAAAATACGAGAGGCACCCGTAAATTCAAGCCAGCCATAGCCTCCACAAGGGACACAACACCGGTCACATTATTGCGGTAATAGAGATCGGGATGCTCCACCGACTCACCCACCAGCGCCAGAGCTGCAAAATGAAAAATTGCGTCGCACGGGTGTGCCTTCAATGCCTCCTTGAGTGCATTGGTATCAAGGATATCCCCCTTGATGAGGGCCAGACCGGAGGGCAACGACTGCGCATGTCCCCGGGAAAGATCATCATACACAACACAATGATGCCCTTGTCGCCGTGCCTCTGCCACAAAATGGGAGCCGATATAGCCGGCGCCACCGATAATAAAAAAATTCACGATATTCCTTTCCAGGAACTTTTAGCGGTGGACCTCATGCAAGGCCATTCCGCACAATTTGTAAAGTACCCGCGCGCCAACATTGGCATCCCACTCATCATCGGCCTGCTCGGATGGCGCCACCTCACATAAGTCGAAACCAATGACTTTACGTCCGGCTGCCACCAACCGCTCCAACGCATAGGTTGCCTGATAAAAATTAAGCCCCCCTGGCACAGGGGTTCCCGTGGAGGGGCAAAGGTTTGGCTCAAAGGCGTCGATATCGAATGAAACATAAACGTTTTGCGGTAGCCCTTCGATCGCCTGATCCAAAATGCGTTCGTAACTCAGTCCCTGCGACAGCTGTTTGAACAGCTCCTCTGCATATAATGTTTGAACGCGCCCCTGGGAGTATTTAGCCAATTCATATTCGTCACGGCTGAAATCACGGATACCGATGGACAGCAACTTCTTAACCTGGGGAATCTTTCGCAGGGCATTGAACATGATGGAAGCATGGGAGAATTCAAACCCCTCATAGGCATCCCGCAGATCGTGATGCGCATCAAAATGAAGAATGCCGTATCCTTCCGGGTATTTTTCCCCCAAAGCCTGCATAAGTCCAAACGGCGCGCTGTGATCGCCCCCCACCACCGCCACCAGTTGCCCCTGATTGAGATGATGGCGTGAGGTTTCGCAAACCCACCGGTTAATCTTTTCCGATGCCTGGTTGACCGATGACAGATGGTTCTGGGGGGGGGCATTTCCTGCTTCAAAGGCCGCAATGACCTCCTCGGCAGACTGCCGCGCCGAGCGGTTAAGCTCGCGAACCCAACCTTCCTCCTCCAGCATGGTGATCCCGCGACGAAAGGGTTTGCCATAGGTTAGATCAAAAAGATCCATCTGGTAGCTGGCCTGAACCATGGCCTGCGGTGCTTGTGCCGTCCCCTGCCCATAGGAGGTGGTAGCCTCCCAGGGCACCGGGATCAGCACCAACGCGGCATCCTCCGGTGGTATGGAAAGTCCGAAAATGCCAGCACCCAGTGCCGGAGGATTTCCCGCTTCGATATGATCCAACATCTTTTGTAATTCTGGACGCATTCAATCTTCCTGTTCCTGTCACCGATCAATGCAATAAAATATGAGCCTATTTCAGCAATTCTTCGAAGTGGCTCTGACAAACGGCACGTCCCTCCGGACTCAACCCCTGGCATTGTGGCGCAAAGGTCTCCACCACCTTACGAACGGGCGCCGCCTGCCGATGATCCGCCAGATTCCGGGCAACTTT
>JAKQGS010000471.1 GCA_029556045.1 Pseudomonadota bacterium
GCAACCAATCAAACACCGCGCGAAAATTTTTTGAAAAATTGGCTCCCAAAACCAAGCGAATTGAATTTCGGCGACCGAGATGATGCATCCACCCAAGCCCCCCGATATGAGGGAAGTTTGGTGCTTGATCCGTTAAATGGAGACCCGCGCACTGTTTCTCTTGACTTTCAGCAGATCGACGATCTTTTCGATATCCCGCTGCGTCTCCGCAAAGTGTTGAAACACCAAACTGGCATAGTTCGCCTTGCCATTGAAGAAGGAAAACTCATGCTCATCTCTCTAACGGGTCATCCCTACCTGAGGGCCTGCCTTTTCCGGGGATTGCAGAACTCCCGTTCCTTGGAACTTCTCAAGCGGATCATGGCAGCTGAATCTCTATCCCGTGAGATCGTCATTGAGCTCAAAACGAATGTCGTCCCTCGAGGAATATCAGCCGAACGTTACCAAAACACGATCGTCTGGCAGAAACCCAAGCTGACTCTTGCGCGAACTCTGAACGAAGACGCCAGCTTCGGTCCCCCGCCAACCGGGGCTGAAATCGATGATGAGCACGCACAAAAATCGCGCCGTCGCGACAGCATGGCCGTTCGCGAACTTGAACAGACACCGGGATTTACCAAACCTCTCCGCGGTCACGTTCTGAATTGATTTTAAATAGGGTCTTCCGCCAAATCTCAAGGTACACCACTGATTCTGCGAGATACCTAAAATAGAAAACCCCCGCTTCAATCAGCGGGGGTTCATCGATTCGCCGTCAATCACTCACCGTATTCGTCGGTCTCGTCCAAAAAGTCCACAAACTTGAAGTTTGCCAGCTCTTTGCCGGGGATTAGTTTCATGTCACCATCGTTGGCGGAATCATCTTCCAAAGCCGCCAGGTAATAGCCGCCCTGATCATCCGGATGGTAGTTGATGATTTGCCACATCTGTTTGTTGTTCCGGTCAAATACCCGAAATGGAATCATAACGTCAGACACCTTTCTCAAAAAAACACAAAGTACGATCTCCCATATCTGCCACAGCTGGCTTCAGTTTTCACCCTTAAATTAAACCTCTGATTTCTTTCCAGTTTTTCACGACTTGCACATCCTGGCGCCAACGGGACTGCCGTTGCACCTCCCTTTTGAGTGCCTGCAAGCCGGCCCATACGGACTCTATGCTCAGATCAGCCATCGCGGTGGAGGGTGACGTTACTTGCGTGGGACTTTGTATACCCTGATGCCTCTGATTCATGGGGCACCAGGCTCGTAACGACGTTGGGCCATGAAGCTGATAGGAGCAGATACCGGCCGCTACCGCCACATGGCTGGGTCCGTTGGAATTCCCCACAAAAAGGTCGCAGTTGGCGATCAGGGCCGCCAGCTCACGAAAACTGGTTTTATAGGCTTTGATGGTGGGATTTTTGGTCATGCCCATCACCGCATCAATCACCGGCTCTTCCCCAGGCCCCCAAATCCATATCACCGTAGCTCCCCATTCTTTAACCAGGATATCTGCCAATTGCGCATAGGATGCCAGCGGCCACTGCCGGACCTCCCGCCGGTGAGTGGGGCTGAGCACCACACGCAGAGGTGCCTGCTGAAACTCCGGCAACTCCCGGACCATCGCCTGAAGGGGCTCCAGATGCACCTCGGACCATGGGATATCGAGGGCGATATCATCGCTCACCACACCCAATTCCCGAAGGAGCCGGAACTTGTCCCGCACGATATAATCATCACCACCGGCCCGGGGAACCAAGTGGGTGTAGGCCAAAGAACGGCGGGACGCAAAAGCCAGGCGCTGGGGGGCACCAGAAAAAAGTGTGTAGAGGGCACTGCGGGGATTGGCCATGAAATCCACAACGATATCGTAGCGCTGCTCCCGAATATGGCGCAGCAACTCCACTTCCGTCCAAAGACTCTGGGGATCGTAATAATGCACATGATCAAGGTATGGGCTGTCTGCCAGGATGAGGTTGCCCATCGGATGCGTGAGAAAATCCACCTGCGCGTCCGGAAATTTTTGCCGCACCGCCCGGATCGCTGGGGTGGTTAATAGGATGTCACCGAGCTGCCGCAGTTGGGTCAGAAGAATTTTTTTGGACATGGATGCGCACCATTGTTATGGGAGGGGGCCAAAACCCGGTTCCTTCAGTTTAATTTCCCGCACCGGGCCGTATTTCTTTAAAGCTTCCCGAATTTCGGACGCCTTGCCGATGACCACCAACCGCAAGGATTCCCGTGGGAAATATTGGCGGATCAAAGCGTTGGCTTGTTTCGCGGTCACCGCGTCGACCTGCTGTTCAAACTGATCGATCATCTCACGGCCGAGGCCGTAGATATAAAAGTTAGATAACAGGGTCGCCAACTGGGCGGACGTCTCAAAATCCGGGGGAAACTGCCCCTTGAGGTAGGTGCGGCTGGCGGTCATATCGCGATCATCCGGACCTTTGTCATGGAATCGATGGTAGACCTCCAGTGCTTTGTCGATCGCCTGGATGGTGGTGGCCGTCTTGGTAAAGGTCGACATCACAAAAGTACCACCGTCCTTGAGGGGACGGAAGTTGCTGCTGGCCCCATAAGAAAGCCCACTTTTAAAGCGCAGTTCCTGCATCAGCCATGAGGTAAACTTTCCCCCCAACGTGGCATTGACGACCCGCAGACTCTGCAATTGGGGAAAACTTCGCGATACCCCGGCACCACCCAATATAAAAGTCGATTCCTGCGCGTCCGGCTTGTCCACCAGCAACACCTGGAACCCCTTTGTTAAAGCCGGCACCATATCCGTCACACCCTCTGGGCGGGGCAGAGTTTGCTTCCACCCACCCAAGAGTTTTTCGATACGCTCCTTCATCGGGGCAATCTTAAAATCCCCCACCACCATGATCGCTGTGTTAGTCGGGCCATAATGCTGCCGGTAAAAGGTCCGGACATCCGACAAATCCATCTCTTGGAGGGATTTTTCATGGCCGATAACGGCATTCCCATAGGAATGGCGACCAAAGATCATGCGATTGAAATAAGCGCCGATCACGTCACGGGGGCTATCCTTGGCCTGCAAGACCTCCTGACCAAGTCGGGTTTTCAAATGACTAAAATCCCCGGCCGGAAATTGAGGAACCATCACCAATTGGCTCAATACATCCAAAATTTTGTCCTGGTGCTGAGCGGCAAATGTGGCGGAGAAGGACGCCGCATCCGGCACGACGCTGACATCCAACTCGACCCCGTGCAACTCCAGAATCCGATCAAATTCCTCATGGGGATAACGCTGAGTCCCCAGCGCCAGAGTTTGCGCGGTCAGGTATGCCAGACCCTCACGTTCTCCATCACTGCGGGACCCTGCCAAAACCGTCGCAGTCACACTGATCAGCGGCACATCGGACTGGGGCATCAGGTATATGGTCAGGCCATTGGTCAGCACATGCTTTTCAAAATCCGGCAAACGAAATCCCGCATAAGCAGGAGAACCACCCAAGGCAGCTACCAACATCACCCACAAAGCCATAAGACCACGCGTCATAACCTGGCTCATGCGCCGCCCTCCTCTTTTGATGCCGGCACCAACCAACCCACCGTCCGTCGAGCCGGAACCAGGTACTGCCTCGCCACACGCAGAATATCCGCGGCCGATATTTTGGCAACCCTGTCCGGATAGGCAAACAGCTGCCGATAATCATCGTAAAACACCGCAAAATCCCCCAATGCCTGCGCTTTGCCATTGATGGTTTCCAGCGTTTGAAAAAAGTTCAGTTGCAAGCGATTTTTAACCATCTGCAGCTCTTCGTCGCTGACACCACCCTTCAGCAGCAGAGCCAGTTGATCATCCACGTTTTTTTCGATATCGCTGCGTTTCGCACCGGTCACACCCTCCACATAGAGGGTTAACAGACCGGGGTCGAAGTTTTTGCTGGTCCACAGTTCAACCGTGGTGGCCAGTTTTCCTTTTTCCACCAGCGACTGATAGAAACGGGACACCTTACCTTTGGCCAGAATCTGAGCCAACATTTCCACCGCCAGAAGATCCGCGTGTTTGGTTTCCGGGACATGCCAGGCCATCCCCAAAAGCGGCGATGTGACACCCGGACGCTGCACTTCGATCCGACGCTCGCCAGTTTGCTCCGGCTCCTGGGTCCGTACCTTGGGGGGCTCGGGACCACGGGGTATCGCCGCAAAATATTTTTGCGCCAAAGTCTTCACCTGACTGAGTTTAATATCCCCGACAATAACCACCACAGCGTTATTCGGTGCATAATAGATGCGGTGATAGTCCTTGAGATCCTGCATCGTCCACCCTTTGATGTCCGCATCAAAACCAATGACCGGCCATTGGTAAGGATGAGCACGAAAGGCCGCCCCCTCCAGTTCCTCAAATAGAATTTGTGAGGGAGTGTTCTCGTAGCCAGTGCTTTTTTCACTGGCTACCACCTGCCGTTCACTTTCTACCACTTTGGGATCAAAACGCAGATGGGCAATGCGGTCGGCTTCCAACTCAAATACCGTATTCAAGGCGGACGCTGGAAACCAATTGGTATACACGGTCACATCCGAGGTTGTGTAAGCATTGTTAGCCCCTCCGGCTGCTTCCATAACCCTGTCAAACTCTCCGGGCGCAAACTTTTTTGATCCATTAAACATCATGTGTTCAAAAAAATGGGATAAGCCGGTAATACCGGGGCGTTCGTTGCGGGCCCCCACCCGCCAGAAGGTGTACATATTGGCGTTGGGAATACCATGATCTTCCACCACCAGAAACCGCATGCCGTTTTTCAGGGTAAATGTCTGAACTTCTTTTTCCTGAAAGGCACCCTGCAACGGGAAAGAAATAAATGCCGCTATGGCAACCAAACATCTGGAAACCACCAACCGTCCCATCCTTCCTCCTTTGCGGGTCGCAAAAAATCTCGTCATTAGGGGATTCATACAACCATAATTCACCTGA
The DNA here is from genome assembly GCA_029556045.1 of Pseudomonadota bacterium. The sequence goes on from JAKQGS010000471.1 coordinate 4,924, forward strand.
TTCGTCATCCTATCCCTCGTTAATCAGGGCTCCAAACAATAAAAAAAGCAGCTCGTGAAAGCTGCTTCTTGCTTCAATCATTTAGATTCACAAAAGCAATGCGTTACGGCATTGCTAAAAACATCGGACTTAAAAATTCATCATAGACTTTGCAAAGTCCGCCAGCTCCGGCGCGCTGCGGTGTCCGATCACCATACCTACCACGCTATCTGCCACCTGCCAGGTCACCACATTGACCTTGTCAGAGCCATAGGCCTGATAGAGAAGTCCCTTATAGTTACCAGGTTCAGCGTTTGGCAGCTGCTTCAACGATCCCTCGTACATAAAGAAAAAAAGTTTCTCCTGAATACCTGCATTCGTAAACTGCGCCGCCGCGATCTTGGCTGTATCGTAGTCGATAATGGTGGCCCCTTCCGGCTGCCAGGTCTCCACAGGGGACTTTAGATTTGGCACCCGGAACCCAAGTTCGGGATAAGAATTAAAGTAGTCCTGGATTTCCTTCAGGTTATTGGTGGGGAAATCCAAACGGCCGTCAGGATCTTCTTCCATCGCGATCGCTTCATACATCAGGGTGTCGAGAGGGCGAAACGTCTGTTTTTTGGCTGGGGTCACATAGTATACAACCGCGAAAATACCCGCCAGAATCAAGGCCAGAATGCCAATGCGACGTCCCATGTTGCCCCAGAACTCCCATCGCCCCAGTTTTTCGATATTATGGGCTTCATGGGTCGCACGGGATGCATCATCCTCAACCAGCACACGCAGCGCGTGCAACTGGCTTTCATCAAGCACGAGCCCCTGCAGGGAGAGCTGCAAATGACCGCGGGCCGAACGAAAGCGCTCCGGAATGTCCTTGTATTCCGGCTTCTCGGTCAAAGCCTCAAATCGTTTCAGATCCTGGCCCCGCAACTGCTCATCCAGAAAATCAGAAAGAAAGGCGTAAAAAAAGTCTTGATCCTTCATGCTGGCAGTACTCTGCGACATCACGACCCCCCTTTATGGGATAGAATTTAAATCTTATTTGTAATGAGGGCCTGGCGCGCATTGACCAAATGCTGGCGCACCGCATCAGCGTTGAGGCCCATGATGTTCGCGGTTTCGTCGTGACTGAACCCGGCCTCATCGATCAAAACCAGCGCGCCACGCTCTTCAAATTTCAGAGTTTTCAAAAAATTCCCCAGGGGAGTGGTATCGGATTCCTGGGATTTCCGGTTGGTGCAGTGCTCCCAGGCCATTTTGGCCAGACGGGCACGGATCGTCGTCGAATCCTCCCGCAACAACTCACTCAAAAGCGGTAATAATCGCTGGTATATATCCTGAACGGCACCTTGGGCGTTTGGGGTGTTCAGGAGAAGTGCAAAACAAATGCGGAGAACAAAATCAGCCTCCTGGCAGAGCTTCTCCACAAAAAAGGTGGCCATCCCCTCACTGACGCCACCTGTGCGCGCTGCTTGACCCATGCCCAACCTCATCTTTTGGAAATTAATGAACAATTCCATGCGCTTTATAGTAATATGGTAGCAACATCATACAGGCAGTGGCAAGATCTTGGATCAATTATTATCCAATCGATCCTTGGAACGTTCTCGCAGCTTCATAATTATAGGAGTGCCGCGGTGGTATCTCATCTCGTCGCAACCGTTCCCCCGAACAGCCCCGACTGGTCCCAGTGGTTGATTGTGGTGCCGGCCCGCATGGCGTCCACCCGTTTACCCCGGAAACCTCTGGCGGATCTGAAGGGCAAACCCCTGATCATCCGTGTTTATGAGCGCCTTCGCTCCTTGACCGAAGCAGGAGCGAAGGTCGTGGTGGCCACTGATGCTCAAGAAATACTCAACTGCTGCCAAGTCTTTAATGTACCGGCCGTCATGACCCGCACCGAACATACCAGTGGCACCGATCGTTGTTGGGAAGTTGCCTCCACCCATTCCCAACCCTTCGTCATGAACGTGCAAGGGGATGAGCCTTTTGTGGATGTCGGCGATCTCACCCGATTGGCCTCCGTTTTTTGCCAAAACCCCAAACCACCCATGGCAACATTGATCTTTCGGAATTCCCACTCCACCGCCTTTGCCAATCCCAATGTGGTGAAGGCGGTCTGCGGGTTTGATGGGATGGCCCTCTATTTTTCCCGCGCTGGTGTACCGGTCACCCGCAATCCGGATCCCCGCGATGAATTTATATTTTGGCAACACCTCGGTGTTTATGCCTTTCAAAAAGAGACATTGGCCCGCTTCTGCGCCCTACCTCCCAGCCCCCTGGAACGAAGGGAGTCCCTGGAGCAGCTGCGAGCCCTGGAAAATCACATCGCCATTCGCTTGGTGGAAGCGCAATCCCCTTCCCTCGGTATTGATACTCCCGAAGACCTAGAGGCAGCACGTGAACGAATTTAGAAGCCATCTCACCAATACGCTGGCGTTGTTGCTTGGTCGGCTCCGGTCCTCATTGAGGCCTGTCTCAACTGCGGTCCTCCCCTCCCGCGCGCCTAGCCATCCCATTGATGAGCTGGCTTCTCGAAACTCATTCATCAATACACTGGCGTTGTTGCTGGGACTGAGCTGCACCACGTCGGCCTGGGGGCTACCCATAAATTTTGGTCGACCGCACGGCGATTTGGAATACCAGGAGCTGAAGGGCGACAACTTTATCCTCTATCACGATGCCCGCACGCCGCAGGAGGCCAAGGGCATCATGGTGTCACTCGAAGCGGCACGCCCCCATTATGAACGTTGGCTGTCAGTCAGACGGGAACGTCCGCTGCCGGTGGTGATTTCCGCTGTCACAGACAATGCGTCATTTGCGAACTTCATCACCGATGCTGTGGAATTGCAATCGATGGGCATGGGGGGGCGGGATCTGGCCTGGCACGAATACACCCATAGCACCATGTATCGACACCTGGACAATTGGTTCGGACCCACTGGCTCCATTCTACATTTACCCTGGATGCCCGCGTGGTGGATTGAAGGACTGGCGGAAGCTCTCAGTGTCTCTGTCGGCTCCGACCTGCAGGCCGGCATTGAAAAGTTGCATGTGGCGACCCAGAGCTGGCCTTCCTACGACAAGCTGCATGCCTTGTACAACAAAGGGGCCTTTACCCTCGAGGGTTATGCCACGGCCGGTGCGTTTGTTACCTATCTGCTACGGACATATGGCGCCGATAAACTACCGCGGGTGATGCAGGACTTTTACCACTATTCCATGCCGTGGTACTGGCCTTGGGCTGCCATTCCATGGGTGAACGACTTCATGCCCATGGATGCGGCGTTGCGCAACTGGACCGGCAAATCAGGGCGCGAGCTTTATGAGGAATACCAACAAGCCGCTGCACACTATTGGCGCGCCCGGATGGAACAGGACTTTACCACGGCCCTAAAAGATCAAAAGTTCGCCACCTTTTCCCACTCCCACGGCCTCGATACGGAGGGGGATCGGATTCTGAATGTATTGACGGACGACGATGGTGCCGTTGAAGTGGAGCTGGAAGGTAAATTCTGGCGGGATCAATGGGATTTGATCACCACCTGGGAAAAACGCGGCATTATGCCCCCAGATCTTTATTACGCACGGATTATGAATCACGACCTGCGCTTGTTTGTGGACGCTAAGCAGGATGATGATTTAAAGACCACCTACCGCATCCTCCGGCAGATGCAGCCCAAAGATGATCCCTTTACGGTGGTGGAGCGATCTGGTTACATTGAGAGGCTATTTTTAACCCCGCAACATATCCTGTGGTTGGAACACGATAAAGAATTTTCGCGGCTCTGCCAGATTGATCGTGCGGACATTCTCAAACGGACGGGATCCCCCCTCGGAGCAGAAAAGATTTCCTGCCCGGTTCAATCCCGCTATCCCGAACGTTTAGCTTATCTGGGTCAAAACAAAATCCAGGATCCGGGATCTAAGGTTTATTTCACCCGCGACATCTGGATATCCCGCGGCACGGAAACTCTGCGGGGTGATCATTATCAGGTGGAGATCTGGCACGCCGACCAGCACCAGGGAGAGAGTCGGCCCCTGAATGATCTGGCGAAACCCATCGCTGTTGCCCCCATCAACGGCTCCACCTGGGAATTGGTAGCCTCCCACTCCCAGAGATTTCTTCGGCTAAGGGACCCCAAGGGATCATGCCAAAAAGAAATTCCTCTGGCAGTCCACGCGACCCGCCTCTTTGGACTCGCCAACGGCAAGGTGGTGATGCCTTTTTATTACAAACAAAGGGAAGGCATACTGGTGGTGGATCCTGCCACATTACCCAGCGGGCCATGCAGCCTGCTACCAGGTCCGACATCCCCCACCCTTTACGCCATGCAGCAACCAAACGAAATTTCACTGAGTGAAGCCATTATCAAAGGCTCCACGTGGCATCTTCCGCAGGAGGGGGAAACCTCACAGGCCCGCCAAACGGTGTCTCAATCCGCCCCCATCCACCAGGAGCCCCTGCCCCAGGTGCTGCCTCTCAGTTCCCGCGAGGCCGCCTGGCGTGGCCGCCCGGTTTTTGGATTCCCCTGGATCGGAGCGGATGCCCTGGGAAATCAGCTGGGAATGATCTCTGTCCCCCTGATGGATCATATGCAGGATGAAACCGTACGCCTCAGCCTGCTCTACGGGGTGGAAAGCCGCTATCCCTCGACGGAATTAAGTTTTTATACCAGCCGCTTCCGCACCACCTGGCAGTTTGATCTTTTCCGTTATCAAACGTTCAACGGAACCTACCGCAATCCCACCACCAACCTCAGTGAAGTTCTCTATTATGATGAACGGGGTGGTCGCATAACGGCGGGACGCTCAATGCCCACCTGGAATATGGATATTGATTATGGGGTGAAATCCTCCCACCTGGAACCTTATCTCGGACCAAGACGGGTGCGTCAGGGACAACTGAACGAGTTTTTCCTGAACTTCAGCCATGGAAAGAGATTCCGCTCCTTCACCTGGTCCAATTCCCTCAGCCTGGCGGCCACATCGGAGGAGATCAATGACAATTTCGACTACAACAAAATCGGTCTCGGCACCACCCTCAGCAAGGGCATTCCCATGGGGGACCGCTCTTCAACGTTGAGTCTGGGATTGAATGGCAGCCGCACCCGCGGCAAGAAGACGCTGTTTTTGCGGGAGTTTTACCGCCCATTGAAAACTTTTGTTCCCGGTAGTGGTGGTGGGCTTAACGAGATTAACGTCGGCCTCACTGGTCCCGGTTATTTAACCAACGCACAATATGGCGATAATCAGGCCCGCGCCAAAGCCTCATGGACCGTTCCTTTGGTGGAGGATCTGGAAAAACTGGTGGGCATTTTTTACTTGCAAAGGTTGGACTTTACCGCATTTTTCAACTATGGAGGAGCGTGGTATGGATCGGATTTACCGACCACCGATCGCCTCCTGAAAGCCCATGGGTACAATCTCGACCTGCAATCCGATATCAAAGGATTGACAGTTAATTTGGGTCTAGGGACCGGACAGGTGATCGGGCATGCCTTTGAGGTGTATTTCCTCTTTGGTTTTGATGCCCTCATAAATTGATGAGAGATGATATCCATGAGCGCCAATAGTTACGGCCGCATATTTCGTATAACAACGTTTGGAGAATCCCATGGCGGCGCTGTGGGGGTGGTGATCGACGGATGTCCACCG
>JAKQGS010000473.1 GCA_029556045.1 Pseudomonadota bacterium
TTTGGTGCGATCCGCCAAAAGTTGGTAGGTGGGCAGGATAACCTCATCCGTAAATGAAACGATGGTCTGACTGTCGTTAAAGGCTGAGGGAGCGCCGGAGTTGCCATCACCGCCGGAGGAACCGTTGCTGCATGAAATGCTTCCCAGTGACAAGACAAACAACGAGCTGATGAGGATGTGGTAAATCATATGAAAGTTCCTTTTCGTAAATTCTTGAATGTGGCGTTGATCAATTCTTAAAAAACAAACGCGGCGCTAAAGCCCAGCGTGTTTTCTTTACGATAGGCAGCCGACCCCAGGATCCGCTGCGAAAGATCCGCTTTATAAACGATATAAGTGAGCGGACTATAAGCTGCTCCCAGCGCATAGACCTTACGGGCAAAACGGGGGTTGTCGGCGATGCCGGAATCCACGGCGTCCATGCTGTCATAATCCTGCAGACGCACAAAGGGCACGAGAGAAGCGCCGGGTGCCATATCCAGCGATGGAGCCAGGTCGTAACCCAGTTCCGCCCAAGCGCCGCGGGCACGTTTGGCTACCGGTGTGCGGGGGGCATTCAGATTGTTGGAGAGACGGCTGTTTTTGTCGGTGATGTCATCCGCGTTCCGCAGTTGGCCCCACAGGGCCGTGCCCTGGCTGCGCCATGGGCCTTCCGCCAGGTGAAAATGCAGATCCGCAATGATCACCGGTGCGGCGATATAACCGCAGGAAGCCACCGCATCGTCGTCAGCATCCGAGCATGTTTTCACCATGTCTGGTTTGGGGCGGTTGCGGGAGGTATCCCCGTAGTAGAATCCAACCCCCACGGCGTTGGTGTTGCGCCAGCGATAATCGCTGCGCAGCACGTAAGCGAGATCACTGGCTCGTTTGGTCTCAAAACGTTTCTGATGGCCACCCCCCACCCAGTGACTGGAGCTGAAGCCTGTGGAATCAAGGCCGTTCACCACTTGCGCGGTCAGTAGCATCGACGGTGTCTTGAGGGCATATTGGACACCAATTTCCGTCCAGGCGACCGGAATGATGCGTTCCTCCGCTTCGGGGCGGCGCGTGCCCAAGTAATGATCGGGGCGATTGCGCAGAGTGGTTTGCCCCATGGCCACTTCCAGCAGTCCTACTTTGACGGCATGGGATTCAGACAATTCTTTTTTGATGGCGAGTTCTTCCAGATAAACCTCACCACCGTGTTCCACTTCCTGTCCGTACTCCCCGAATTCCTCGTACTCCAATTCCATGGTGGAGCCGGTGCCCCCATGCTCAAACTCAACCTCCGCCTCCACCTCATAACCTTGCGGCAGATGGGCCTCTGCGGTGAAGGAAAGGCGGGTGGCATCAAACTCCATCCGACGATCCTTTTGGGAACCGTGGGGGCGGTTTTGATTGGGGCCGTAGTCGAAGGCCGATAGATTGAGATCTAGGTAACCGTGAAATTCCCAGGTGGGGGCAGCGGACGGTGAGGTGGTTTCAGCAGTGGCCAGGCTAGGTGATGTGTATAAGAAAAGTAGTAAAAATAGATTGTTACAGAGAATTTTCATGGAATTTCCATAGGTAATGATAGTCATTCTCAAAATCAATATATAATTGCGGTACGATTAGCAAGTGTAAAATGGTCAGCCTGTTTTTATGATGGAGTTCAGCATTAACGTGAAATGGCAGTAAGTCAGAAAGTGAGCCTGCGGATGAAAAAGTGGGATGTTGTCGCGCCCTATGATCGCAAACTGATCGCAACCTTTCCTCTCGCGGATAGCGATGAGGCACTGGATTTGGTCGGGAAAGTCCATCAACTTTTTAATGATCGGGCCCGTCGCCTGGCACCGCTTAAGCGGCGGCAAATTCTGAATCAGGCCGCCGATATCGTCGAGACCCGCCGGGAGGAATTGGCGCGGACCGCCTGTCGGGAAGGGGGAAAGCCATTGGTGGACTCCCGCGTTGAATTGGAGCGGGCGGTACAAGGCATTCGTGAGGCTGCCGCCGCCATCGATCGCCTGACCGGCCATGAGGTGGCGATGGGGCTGACCGCATCATCGTTGCAGCGACGGGCTTTTACTTTTTGCGAGCCCATCGGACCGGTGTTGGCCATCAGCGCGTTCAATCATCCCTTTAATCTGATCGTGCATCAGGCGGTGACCGCGGTGGCGGCGGGGTGTCCCGTCATCGTCAAACCATCTTTGGCCACACCGATGTCCTGTCAGAATCTCGTGGGGATTTTACATGAGGCGGGACTGCCACCGGAATGGTGCCAGATGCTGCTCTGCACCGATGACGTGACAGAGACCATCGCGGGTGACCCCCGCATTGCGTTCGTGAATTTTATTGGTGCCGCGGCGGTGGGATGGAATCTGCGGCGCAAGATTGCCCCCGGTACCCGCTGCGCTCTGGAACATGGCGGGGCGGCACCCGTGATTCTGGATGCTTCGGCCCGTTTGGCGGAGGCATTGCCCATGATCGCCAAGGGCGGATTCTATCATGCCGGTCAGGTGTGTGTATCGGTGCAGCGGGTGTTTGTGCATGAAAGCCAGTGGGAACAGGCCTGCCGGCAACTCACGGATCTGGCGCGGTCGATGGTGGTTGGGGATCCGCTGGATCCCGCAACGGAGATTGGCCCTCTCATCCGTCCCCGTGATGCCCAGCGGGTGCATTCATGGGTGCAAGAGGCGGTTGCGGGTGGGGCAACCTTGTTGGCCGGGGGAACTCCGCTCAGTGAGACCCTCTATCCGGCCACCGTGCTGGCAGAACCGCCGCCGCATGCTAACGTGTCCCGTGAGGAGATTTTTGGTCCCGTGATTTGCCTGTACCGCTTTGATGATCTGTCGGAGGCTATAAAAATGGCCAACAATGTGCCGTATGCCTTTCAGGCAGCGATCTACACACAGAATCTAGAAGTGGCCATGCAGTGTGTGGAACAACTGGCCGCCACTACCGTGCTGGTGAACGACCACACGGCGTTTCGTATCGACAGTATGCCGTTTGGAGGACAAAAACTTTCGGGACTTGGGGTCGGCGGTATTTACCCCACCATGAAAGAGCTCACCTACGAGAAGATGATGGTGATGCGTTCTCCTGTCATTGGCCTCTGAGTTTTTTGAGGCGGCTGCGCCAATCCCAGAATGCCAGGGAAATCGGGATCATCATGGCCAAGGCCATGAATAAGCGGGAGGCTGGGGGAATCCGGCGGCC